>JBDUES010000029.1:0-9526 GCA_040297625.1 Candidatus Nitrosocosmicus sp.
AAGATTAAATTCTTTTTTGCATATCAAAAATCTGTTTTTAACATCCAGTTTGAAAGGTCTTCCTGCACCATACTTTCTTTCTCTATCTTTGCTTTTTGTCGATAAACGCTTTATTTCATGATTATCATATCTTTTTATTATCTCGTTATCGTAAATGTCATCAAATTCTTTTACTGTTAGGCCAGTAAATGATTTAAAAAGCAGTGGTTTTTTGGATAATCTCTCGTATGAAAGCAAGGAGAGAACAGGTTGATGAGGAACTATTGGTCATAAATCTGTTTAGAAGTAATTATGCAATAGATCTACTGTTTATTTATTTTTGATATCTAATATTTTATGAGACTAAAATCAGACAGAGGCTTGTTTGATGTTTATGTTCCATATTAGGTGAATTATTTTACCTTTTCTCTATTTCTTTTGTTCAATCGTTTGTCTCAGACTTTCCATTAACTGTAAAAAAGTATTTGCAGATTGAGTGCTAAAACCACCAAAACGTTGTTAAAAGCAATGGTGGCTGTAGTTTGAATCTCTTTTAAATATGTTTTTTTAATAATGTCAACATTAGGTCATTTCTTTTTCTTTTTTCTATTAAATAATTGATATACGTAGAATTACGATTTCCCATGACCAATCTTCAATGGATAAAGATATGTAAATTCAAATTTAACAATAAAATATATATTTTAAATCTAGATTTGATAAATGATTTTATGCAGATTTATTTTAAAGATAATGAATTTTCATTTCAATTATTAAGAATTTTAGGCCAAATATTTTATGGTGGTGCAGATATTGGTGAGTGCTTATCTACATCTTATAGAATAAAAGATGGTGATATAGAAAGCTGGTATAATGAATGGCTAAAGACTGCAGATAGAGTATTGTCTATTGCTGAAGAATGCAACTCTCAAGACCAAAAGATAAGTGCTTGCCAAGCATATCTTAGAGCAACAAACTATTACCAAAATGGTGCAGCATTCTTTCTTGATATAAATGGTTCAAATGATCCGCGAATTGTTGAAACATGGGATAAGGGTATAGAATGTTTTAAAAAAGCAATAAACTTGCTTTCTATTCCTGCAGAAGTAATTGATATTCCATATGAGGGAACTACATTACCTGGTTATTTTTTCAAAGCAAGTTCAATAAATAATAAAGCCAATCCAACCTTGATTTTAACTACTGGTTTGGATGGTTCTCAGGAAGAGCTATATTTTTTTGGAGTCGCTGCAGCATTACAGCGAGGATACAATTGCATAACATATGAAGGTCCAGGACAAGGAGTTGTAATTCGCAAAAAGAAACTCCCATTTAGACCAGATTGGGAAACAGTAGTTAAATTCGTTGTAGATTATGCATTTAAAAGAGATAAAGAAATAGATACTAAAAAGATATCTATCATTGGATATAGTATGGGTGGCTATCTTGCACCTAGAGCTGCTGCTTTTGAGAATAGATTGGCAGCATGCATAGCTGATGATGGTATTTTAAGCAGTTATAAAGCACTTGCTGGGAAGCTGAATGTTATTGCAGAGGATATTGAAAATGGAAATGAAAGAGTAGTAAATGCAGTTCTTCAAGCATTAATGAGTATTGATTTGGGAACAAGATGGAAAATAAATCATAGTCTTTGGGTTATGGGAGTTAAATCTCCTTTTGAATTAATACAAAAAAGTAAAGAGTATTCAATGGAGAATATTGCATCTAAAATAAAATGTCCTACTTTGCTTTTAGCTGGAGAAAGAGATTATTCTTTTCCTGGCCAGGCACAAAAACTATATGAACTTTTGACTTGTCCTAAAAAACTAATACAATTTACTGTAGAAGAAGGAGGGGAAGATCATTGTCATGTGGCTGCATTATCTTTGGCAAATCAAAGAATATTTGACTGGTTAGATAAAACTCTTGATACTAAAAGCAATTATTAGCACTTGTGTTACTAATGCTCCGATTGTAATAGTTACCTTTATTTTGTACATAATGATAAATGGCCTAAGATAATTTGTTATCATTGTCTTTTGTCATGTATATCTTGTAACAACGACAGTATATTTTTTTTAGTAACAATACTCAAATATTGACATAACTTTGCACATGCTTTGGCTTCTAGTTTTTTGCCCATGAAGAGAAACCAAGGGTATTTTCTTCCTCAATTTATATCAACCCCCGTAACCGGTTTATCAGGATTAATTGTTGCTCTGGAATACTATCAATATACGTATAGAAAATAAATGGAAAAAAGTAAACCAATGACCAAATTAATAGATATAAAAATCAAAACTTTTTAATCAAACTTGTACTTATCATCTGTCTGCACATGAACATCGAATTAGGGGATGGTCTAAAAATAAGTTATGATGAGTATGGTGATAAAGATAATAATAAACATGTATTATTTATTCATGGGCTAGGTTCATCGTCAATAGTTTGGCGTGACATTCCTCAGGCTCTATCGGAGCACTTTCATACAATAACAGTTGATTTAATAGGATTTGGTAAAAGCGATAAACCTGAATTAGATTATACAATTCGTTATTTTAGTCATTTCATTAAAAATTTTCTTGAAAAAATTGGAGTAGACGATCAACAAGATAAGATAACCATAATAGGTCATTCATTGGGTGGATATATTGCAATAGAATATGCTATAGAAAATAGGACAAATGTTGAGAAACTCGTATTGATAGATTCTTCAGGCATGCTTAACCAGCCCACTCCATTATTAGAACAATACCTGAGTGCAGCTTTAGAAACTGATCCTATTTTGAGGTATAAGAAAGTAACACGAATATTTGAAGATCTTCTTGCAGAACGGTCGAGGTTACTTCCAGTAACTGCAGATATCTTTATTGGTACCATTGGAGAGCCAGGTGCAAAATATGCGTTTCAATCTGCATATGAAAATAGTACAAAGACATCGATTGATTTGGAAAGATTAAAGCAGATTGAAGATATTCCATGTCTAATAATTTGGGGAGAAAACGATAATCTTATACCATCAAATCATTCCATTAAATTTAAAGAAATTCTCAAAGACGCAAAAATAGTTATGGTAAATAATGCGGGTCATTCGCCATATATTGAAAAAACAGCTATAGTGTATGAGAAATTAAAGACATTCTTAACTGAGCATCATTAGATATTGGTGGATATATTAATTTAGGAAAGGATTCGTGGCGATGACTAGGCAATTATTATAAATTCCAAAGTGGAAAAGCAAACTTGGTATTAACTTTTACAATTATTCATTTTATTATATTCAAAGTCATAATATGATATTTTATTAGTGGTACTGCTCACAAGATCTTGAACATATTCGTTTAATATATTACTGTTATCAAGGGCATTGGTTTTTCCATCTGTGTTTGTTTAAATGGTGGATGAAAACAAATTCAATTTAACTGATAGCAGTAAAAAAAATCAGAACAAGGGAATACTTTTTATTTTCATTCTTTGTAGGATTGTCATGCCTGCTGTAGAAAATCATATGCAAAAAAGTATCTCCTAATTATGTAATAGGTATATTGAATAAGGAGAACGTATTTTTTATAAATTTTTTTAGAAAAAAAGCATATTAATATATCCACATTTTTGGTCTCTCTCTCTGTGTTTATATTATCAAAAATTTTAGTAGCAAGTTATAATACTATTTATTAAATAACATATAGTCAACTGGTCCTATAAAGTTAAGGAAAAATTCCTTGGTAAAAAATTGTTTAATCGAAATATCAAATAAATTATTAGATCTCTTGCATAATCAGACATGTATCAAAATTTTACAGATCATCATGGATTAATTGTAATATTTGTATTTTAATTTACGGGTTACGATTAAGATTCGTCAACTTATTAGAAATTTTTCTAATGGTGCTAATTATGCAAGAGATCTGTTGTATATATTATTGACGAATATTTTTGAGGCGGTAATTAGGCTGTACTAATAGACATTTATATCTATTGATTTTTAGATATTGACAAATGATCTTTAATTTTGGTGTAAGATAAAAATAAAATTTATTTAATATTTCATTTTAATAAATAAAGTTGAGTAGTGAGCGAATGGCATTCTATAATTTGGACATAACATGCCCTCAAAAGAATTATCGAGAGAAGGATTGATAAACAAGATGCCGAAAAGGTTATTCAAAACCCGCTCGAAACAATAGTGGATAAGGATAATAACAACTACAAATGTTTTGGAGAGATATATGAAAAAGAACCCAAATATTTAATAGTTAATTACGCTATAAATAATCAATGTGCAAAAATAATAACTGTGATGACTACTGGTAAAGGAGGTTTGAAAAAAGATGGGTTTAGCAGAATTTGATCCTGAAGCAAATGCACTATATGTTCGAATTCCTAATGACAATAAGAAGATTGTAAAAACTATACCCCTTAACGAAGGTGTTTATATGGATGTCAACGAAGACAATGAACCAGTAGGTATAGAATATGTATTATCCCAATCTATTCCTGTAGAAACATTAAAGGTTTTAAGTAATCTACCAATGAATTAATCATAACATTTTGTAATATAGATCTCGAATAATTAAGCACCTATCAAAAAGTTACAGATTCTCCATAATATTTATAATATTTGTATTTTAAATTGCGGATTAGGGTTGAAGTACTTTCCATCTTTTAAAAGTTTTTTCACAGGTGCTAATTATGCAAAAGATCTTGGTGTATCGGTCAACTAGTTTATTAAGGTATTCAATATAGCGGTCAATCTAGTCAATAAACCGGTCATTTTTCTGTTTATGCTCAAAATGAGCGTTATTTATGCGTGAAATAGGAAGGGGGAGGGAAGGATATTCTGATTGCTATGCCAATAATCTTTTGCATAAAATTCTAGAGAATATTTTTATTAGTCCGATATAGTTAGTCCGTACTAATAAGATTATATCTTTTATCAAAAAGATGGTTGATTTTTGTTTCCACTATGTATATTCAATCAGCAAAATTTGATATAGTATTTTCAAATGCAGTATTGCATTGGATTTCAGATCATTACAAGTTTTCAAAAACTATTATAATTTATTATCGACGAATCTTGTTACTTTTTGCATTTTATTATAAATAATTCAAAATATTTAAATTTACCAGACAAAATGATAATATAATTAAATTGAAAGAAGATTTTATTCATCAAGGTGCTCGGCCCAATCTGATAGCAACAAAAGTACATACACCTCATGGAAATCAAAGATTTCAACCTTTACCAACCCCAGTTGGAAAGGCGCCGTACCATCCTTCACTTGATAGTGTTTTATCGCAGTATGAAATTCAACAAATTGTTGATAAAAAAAGTATTACCTTTCATTGTTGCTGGAGCAGGTGGATACTGGAATCTACACTGGATGCAAAATGATGTAAAGACAATGTTGTTACCTGAAAAACTACCTGAAAGAGATGAGGTAGTTTTAGAAAAATATTGTGATGATCATCATGGAGTTATGCGCATCAATGTGACACCAAACAAAATATTCGGAAAGTATTACATGCGCCTAATCCTCATGAGTCATGGCTTGATAGTTTAAATCCTAAGAAAATTGATACACTTGAGGTGGATTTATCCCATAAATAGATCTATTTTGTCCGGTAGAAAAATACAACAGTAATTCTAAAAAGAGACTTGTATGCATTTATCAATCGATATTGGGTCAGTATATCTACATCCATAGAGGAATATCGGTAGAGCCGTTGATGCAACATATCAAATCCGTCTTTAGAATAGACCCATTGCTAGTACGAGGATTTCAGTCCGTATCTACAATTGTACTATTATCTGTTTTACTCTATCATCTAATGGTATACTATAACTGTAAAAGGGATAAATCTACTCCAAAATCAATAAAATATATACTTGAGACTGGCTGTTATGGTATTGAGGATAAACATGATGAATGATTTTCGAATTATGACCATGCTTCAATTATCTTCTAATCATAGTTAAAGCCACTCCTTAAATGCTTCTAAATACTTTGAAGTTTTCTTATCAAGAATAGTTACTGTCTCAGCAGCGATTTTATATTCATTCATATCTACCTTGACTACTGTGAGAAGAGCTGAGCCATCCTTATTAGTATCAAAACCAATCAATAAACCATCATTTTGACCTATCTTGCATTTGCATGGAAGATTTATCTCATCTTCGAGATAAGTGCGCCATCCAGCAATCTGTTCATATTCATTATAGCAGCCGGTAGTAGCATCATCAGCTATCTTCTCTAATTCTCGTTTTATAATCCAAAACCTCAATATCAGATCTAAAGGATTTCCTAATAAAATAAACTCCATAAAACAAAGGTTTTAGATTAGATCTCTTGCATAATTAGAGACTATCCACACTATCCCTATGAATTTTGCATCAGTACTAGTATGCTGGTTCATAATTCCATAGTTTACCAACAGACCTGATACTATATCAGATACCTTGTTGTACTTTCCTAATTTGTTTCTATATACTTGAGGCTTGGTCATAATTCAAATCTATTTTCAATTGTTATAACAGCTTAAAGCTAACCTCTGGAATATGATTTTGACTAAAATTGTCCCAAAGATTAGCTCTTGATTGATTAAATGAATCCAGCCTTTTTAATATTCTGTATCTAATAGGTTGTATACCATGGCCTATTGCACCACCACAAAAACGTGGTAGAATGTATGTTTATTCTCCACCAACTGTAATTTTAAGATGCTTTATTGTAAGGATGTAGTTTAAAATAGATTCTAACAATGCATTACATACTTTTCTTATCATGGACTGCTGCCAGTATAACCACAAACTAGCAGTAGCTTGTGGTCTGATAACAATACCTAGCAGACGTACATTTGATAGAAGACTAAAGACAATGTCTACTACTGATATAAAAGACAGAATATCGACAATGGGATATCTATTTGTTGTAGAAGGATTAGCAGACGCTTCTATAACAGCAATAGACAGTACTCTTTTAAAAGCAAAGGGTTCTGTATGGCATAAATCATCGATGGAGAAAGGAGAATTACCTTGTCCTGGCATCGATACAGATGCTCGGTGGGGCTTTAGTCATACCAAAGGATGGGTTTTTGGATACAAATTACATCTAACATGTACAACAGCAATAGATGAGCTTGTAGTACCTCTAACAGCCGATGTAACTACTCTGCTAATGTTCCAGATATAGGATGTACATCCCTTTAACATCATCATCATCTGTATTCTCTTTACCATATCTATTGTACATGATAGCTGATCCAGGCTATGACGATAAGAATCTATATAAGTATAGTAAGGAGGTATTGGGAATAGATCTAGTTTGTCCTGTTGAACGATACGAAAATACTCCTAAAGAACGGCTTGAGATGGTATGCTTTTATGAATCGGTATTGGGACAGGCAGTCTACAGCCAGAGAAAGATATCGATAGAACCGCTGATAGAACATATCAAATCAGTGTTTAGAATAGACCCATTACCAGTAAGTGGATTTCATAAAGTATCTGCAATTGTACTCTTATCTGTATTACTCTATCAGCTAATGATATACTATAACTGTAAAACTGAGAAAATAAATCCAAAATCAATAAAATACATGCTTGGGACTTGCTGATATGATATTGAGAATAAAGATAGGGAATATCGAATTATGACCAAACCTCATATATCTCATAAAGCATATGAAATGATATATAAAATAATTTACCGAAATTCATTTCAATAATTGTAATAACTTTATCTGAAATTCCTTTTACATTTTAAATTCCATTGTCCATAAAATACTAAAATATATTCATTTATTCGAAGAAATGAAATTAATTGACATAAGATAAAACACGTATTTTATGAATATATGTAATAGACCTCTTGCGTAATTAGATCCATATCAACATTTTACAGATTCTCAATGATATTTTGTAATATTTATATTTTAATTTACGAATTACGATTAAGATGTGTCAACTTTTTAGAAATTTTTCTAATGAGGCTAATTATGCAAGAGATCTGATATAATAGAAAAAGAAAAAAAAGGTATCAAATAAGATAATTAATAATTAATAAATTTCTCCCAAGTTCAATGTATATAGAAATCAAAGGCTCTGACATATTCTATTCAGAATTCGGTACGGACAATCCTAAACACATATTGTTTATTCATGGACTTGGCTCCTCTTCACTTACTTGGGGAGACTTTCCAGAGGCATTATCTACAGGTTTCCATACTATTGCTGTCGATTTAATAGGCTTTAGTAAAAGTGACAAACCCAAAGCTGATTATACTATACCCTATTTTAGTAAGTTTATTAAAGATTTTCTAAGACAAATTGGTACAAAAGATGATGATAAAATAATAATAATAGGTCATTCGCTAGGTGGTTATATCGCATTAGAATATGCCATAGAAAACAAAGAGCAAATTGATAAACTTGTTTTAATTGATTCTTCTGGTATGTTAAATGAACCAACAGAGTTGTTAGAAAAATATAAAGAATCTGTATTAGAACAAAAGTATTTTGAAAGACATAATCTGTTAACTAGAGTATTTGAAGACATGCTTGCAGACTCATCAAGATATGTTCCTTCAAAAGCTATTGGATTTATGAAGATAATTGAACAGCCAGGTGCAGAAGATGCATTTGAATCTGCATATGAAAATAGCACAAAGGGCTCGATTGATTTGCAAAGATTAAAGCAAATCGTAGATATTCCTTGCCTAATAATATGGGGCAAAAATGATAAATTGATATTCCCATCTGATGTTAAAAAATTTGCAGACGTTTTAAAGAATACAAAGATAGAACCAATAGACGATGCAGGGCATTCACCACATGTAGAAAAACCAACAATAACATATGAAAAAATAAAGACATTTTTACTTTAACAGTGATAAATGTAAATATGAAATGTTTTAGTCAATATTACATTTTATTATAAGAAAAAAAATAAGTCAACTATCAGAAATGGAAATAAAGTAATTGAAAATATTACAATATTTATAAAATGAAAATTCATTTTAAAATTAAATCTAAAACTATCTTAAATTTATGTAATTCCCTGTTGACATGAACCAACTAACTATTCGGTTAAAAAATTAAAATAAAATACTGTTGTTTGATAAAATCAATTGAACCCATTTACCTACCTAAATCAAACCCCCTTGAGCCCATAATGATAATTATCAGTTAAATTAATTAATAGGTGATTGTTGTTTTAATTGGATTAAAGTTCTATTAAACACAATTTATTAATTGATAGTTGAGGATACAAAAAATCCATTTATAAAAAAATCAATTGAATCCTACCTTGCATAATCAATTAGAGTTATAACATTAATAATACAAAGAACTAATAGAAAAATGAGAAAATTATGAATATCAATGTGGATTTATCTTTTTTTCCAGACCGCTTGATACCTATACTTACAAATTCAACAGAAATAAAATCGTTTTTTGTAAAGAACCATCATACTAGTAGTCAAGATAGCAATACAAGATTTTCCATATTTGAATTTCCTGGATCTATAAAGGAATTTGAAGACCTCT
>JBDUES010000030.1:0-14360 GCA_040297625.1 Candidatus Nitrosocosmicus sp.
TACAAACGACAAAAAACACAAATTCAGTTTGTAATTTAGACAATTTGATTATTCATGTTTTGCAATATATCTTTTGGAATCATGGCGGTCTTGAACAATCTTTCACCTTTTAACATTCTGCCAACTATTAACAGTCCATGAATTCGCAGGGTCCCGATAGGGGTAATGGGAGGATTTTTTTCCCACCATAAACCAAAATCGTCACCACCGTATTTTTTAACAAGCTCACTATATCTTATTACCCCATCATTTTGTTTAACTAGTTCAAGAGCTTCAAGCGCGTCTTTAGGAAGTTTATTAGTAACAACTTGCAGACGTGTTGAGAGAAGCACGGTAACTATTTTCTTTACCTTGTCGCTCTTTTTACCAACTCTCTTTATGTGAAGACGAGAACACAATGCGTTTATCCATTCCGATGGAAGTTTGTTGAGTATGCTCTGCAAGGATGAGCCCTTGTTGATAACTATAGATTCTGCATCTTCTTTGAATTTCTTTTCATGCCACTTCATAACAAGATCCGGCATTATCAAGCCTGTTTCCTTTAGGATCTCCTCGTTACTTTTCTTCAATTTTATTATACCTGCGAACTTGTATACATCTCCCCAAGGATGAATTCTCCCTTCCACAAATCTACCAATGGTATACATGTACGAATGTTCTGATTTTACCTGTACACTAAACTTCTTCCTCTTAGAATCTTCCATGAATAAAATATTGTTACCTTTATTTTCTAATATGAGGAATGTGTCTGTAATTATGTTTCTCATTCCGAGAATCTTTTTTGCAAGCTCACTGTTGTTATTGACAAACATTTCTACAAATTCTTCTACTGATGTCTTTCCTGTTTTTGGATCCTTTCTTTCAAGCATCAACCATGTGAGTATCTGTTTGTATACTTTGTCCTCATCATCAAAGTCCAGATTATATGTGCATTGATCTTCTAACTTCATCAGGTCCCCCTCACCATATTTCCATAGAACATAATCTGCAAGAAGTTGTAATGCATTGTTTTCTGTAACTTTGATCCTTATCCTCGTTTGCATATTACACCTTTTATCATCATGAAAATAAGTGTCTTGTATATAGGATTCGACTGAATATTATACCAAATTGTACGTTCGCTAAATTATAATAATTAAAATTGATTATATTAGATCTCTTGCATAATTAGTTGCAAACAGATTTATGATCAGTAGTTTTCCATAACCTATTCTTTCGTTGCTTTCATACGAGAGGTTATCCAAAAAACTGCTTTGTTGCATGATTCCCCTATTTCCAAATACATTTAGCTAACATATTCCAATAGATCATGTGAAATGGTTCGTCTACAACCAATCTTTAGTCAGACGTGGTGAAATCTTCCTAGGCTTTGACGTTATTAACAACTGGACTACCGAGCTAAAAGAGATGAATAAAGATAAGATTGGATTATGAGCCATTTCATTATTCAAATACTTTTCTTCTTCTTCTACTAGGATATGCTAAAGCATACTTTCATTTGCCATACAGACAAACCGAAGGAATTGCACAAGGACATGCACATGAAAATTACCGTCCATTCCGGATTTCAATACAATAAGCAGAAGAATAAACAAGTTGGATATCAATATCGGGGATAATCAAAATAAGGAACTCCAAGACAACTACGTTGTCATTGCGATAGATAGCACTGGGATCAAGGTTACAAACAGAGGTCAATGGATGAAAGAGACAAATTGCATTTAAAAAAAGAAAGGATATTTAAAAATACATATAGCAATAGTAAACGTCAAGAGCAAGAAAATTCTTTCGATGAAGGAAACTGATGAACATTTTCATGACAGTAAGCCGTTACCAGAACTGGTTGATAACATTATAAAATCTGATAGTATGACAACAGCAATAGTCAAATTATTTGCTTATGGCGCTTATGAAGGTAATGATATTTTTAGATATCTGGCGGACAATGGAATTATGCCTTGTAAAGTACGGACGAATGCAAAGGTTAAACTGAAAGCAGCACACATCCTTAGAAATCTGTCTGTCATATCTCAGAAAAATGATTTGAAAAAATGGAAGGATAGCATTGTAATCTAAGGAAAAAGATGGATTATAGAAACGGTATTCTCCTCAATAAAGAGGACGTTTGGAGAGTATGTTTATTCTGTAAAGTTTGAAAATATGGTAAAAGAAATGGTTCTGAAAGCATCACTGTATAACAAAATAATGTCCATTTAGACAAGGCATGTTATAGAGCCAGAGAATTTAAGAATCATGCAACAAAACATAATTTTCTTAAAGATAAATCTCAAAGATAGAGTGATGGTTAATACTATCCATGACACATTGCACCCAACAAACCCTTATCGATAGAAATTAAATGTTATATGATTGTCTTGCAACTATCATTTCTGAATGATGTTCTACTATAGGTTTTGGATAATCTATATCTATAAACAAATAATCTTTTGAATTCTGAAAATAACTTTTAATTTGTTCCTTATTTTCGTTAACCTTATACCATTCATGAATCAGTTTTTTAGGTATAGATTTTAATTCCGGTATCCACTTTTTTATGTAAATACATTCAGGGTCAATCTTTTTCTGTTGCAACCATGGATTAAATATTCTAAAAAATGGTAGAGCATCACACCCAGTTGAAGCAACCCACTGCCAATTCCCATTATTTACACTTGGATCATAATCTACAAGTTTTAGCGCAAAATATCTCTCACCATAGCGCCAATCAATATGAAGATCTTTTACAAGAAATGATGCGACAATCAACCTAAGCCGATTGTGCAAATATCCAGTCGCGTTAAGTTCTCTCATTCCTACGTCAACTATTGGAAAACCTGTTTTACCATTACACCATAGTTCAAATTGCTTCGGATCATTTCTCCATTGGATTGTATTTCTATTGTTTCTGTATTTTTCTTGGAATGGTCCAACAAAGACGTATGGAAAGTGAAAACCTATGTATGTAAAAAAGTCTCTCCAATATAATTGCCTTAACAAGGGATGATTATTGCCCAACTCACTTTGAATAATGGAATAAACTTCCCTTATAGAGCATATTCCAAATTTAATATAAGCTGAAAGATGACTAGTTGCTTTCTTTACAAGAATATCTTTGTCTTCATTATATTTTCTTAATCTAACTGCTAAATCGGATATTACATTTACATACCCATTTCTTCCTCCAATAAATGCAATATTGCTAATTTGGCTAGAAATAATTTCATTAAAAAAATTGTCCAAGTTACTTATTATTTCATTATTGCTAATTTCAAATAGAATTTTTTCATTAAGAGAAAAGAGGCGGTCTTTGTATTTCTTTATGTCAAGTATATTTTCTTTTCTGATCGGTTTTTCAATAGCTTTATTATAATACTGAAAAAATACTCTAAATGGTTTATTATATGAATTTAGTATCTCTTCTGGTTCATTGAGAAGAAAGTCTGCACATTCAATAAACTCTACACTATTAGATTTGGAGATGGTTTTTATTGTTTTATCCCTGTTGATGCTATAAGGTGTGTAATCCCTGTTAACAAAAACTGCCTCAATTTCTTTATCTGATTTTATTATTTTGCTAATGGTTAATAATGGATCACCAAATAAAAAGACTAGTTTTGGATTAACAGTTATTATATCCGCTATTTCTTTTTTTGATGTTGTTGATTTGATATTTTCATTTAAATAGTAAAATTGCTTTTGAAGATCTATTAATGATTCTTTCATGAATAGTAAGAGATGATATCTCTTTTGCTGTCTTCTATACAGAGTATGTGCTATTGTAGGTAATACAAACGACGAATAGCCAGATGTTGGTGTTAATAAATTCTTATCTAAAATGAAAAGACAATAAACGCAATTTGAAGATTCTAATGCATTTATTAACCCTGTATTATCCTCAAGACGTAGATCTCTTCTAAAGATAAAAATGCTTTTCTTAAATCTTTTCATTTTTATTTTTACTTTCAAAGTTTTATATTTATGGTATTAAAGTTCTTACCTGTTTCATAAAATTTTAGGGAATTAAGCATTATGGAAATAATGGATGGATTTCCATTTCCAAGGTGGTTCATTAGATCTCTTGCATAATTAGAACAAACAGCTTTATGACCGTTAGTTCCTCATCAACCTGTTCTCTCCTTGCTTTCATACGAGAGGTTATCCAAAAAACCACTGCTTTTCAAATCGTTCACTGGCCTAACAGTAAAAGAATTTGACAACATTTACAATAAAGAAATAACAAAAAGATATGAAGAGTATGAGTTAAAGCATTTATCAACAAAAAGAAAGGATACAAAAAGAGAAAGAAAAGCAGGCGCAGGCAGACCTTTCAAACTAGATACAAGAAACAGATTTCTAATGCTTTTAGTTTACTTTCGTCTTTACATTACTTACACTTTAGCTGGCTTTCTCTTTGACCTTGATCAGAGCAATATCTACTACAGAAACATCCAAAAGATTGAAAGCTTGATAAGAAAATGTGTTCCAATACCTCAAAAAATATACAACATAACAAAAAGGCTTAGAACACCTGATGAAATTGAAAAGTATTTTCCAGGTCTTGTGGCTTTTATAGATTGTACATAGAACAGCAATAGATACCACGACCAAGTAAGGACAAGAGAAGAAAGAAGATATTCTATTCTTTAGGAAAGAAGAAAAGACACACTGTAAAGAATCAACTTGTAATTAACAACCCATGTCTCATCATTCATAAATTAGACCATAAAAAAGAAAAAAGGCATGATTATATCTTTGAAAATATAAAAAGAATCATCCTGCAACTCCCAAACAAGTTGTTAATGTAGTTGATCTTGGATATCTTGGTGTAGAAACGGATTTCTTAGAACAACTATCATCGCATTACCATACAAAAAGAAAAGAAACCAATAAGAAAAAAAGTACAACAAAATTCATTCCAAAAAAAAGAGAATAGTGATAGAACATACTATTTGCAGATTGAAAAAATACAGGATAATGAATGATGATGTCTTTAGAAACAAATTGAGAAAATACAACAGGATATCAGACATAGTATCAGATCTGTTGGTAAATTATAGAATGATTAACCAGTCTCGGCAAAAACAGATGCACTATCCATATACGGGATAGCATAGATTTTTTCTAATTATGAAAGAGGTCTATTTTTATTTGAATTATTAATACCATCTATTATAACTAAATTAAAAAGTTTAGAAATTGAATCGATGGGTATATTCTTTTAAAAATTTTATTTAGATTTAATTGTTAAATTTATTTTTAGAATATGGTGCGGCAACCAGAATAGAGCGATAAAATTAATCTGATTTTTTATAAATTATTATTTGTTTTGTTGATGCTTGCATATGTTATATTATGGATTTGATGATTTCAATTCTTACTTGTTCCCATCATCTTCTTTGTCCTTGCTATCATCGGCATCTTTTTCTTTTATTGCATTTTCATATACTATGAGAATAGGCAAAATTGAAGCTCTGGAAGATAAACTATTTTTATTATCTAAATCTTTGTTATAACGGTCCAAAAATCCTTTACAATATGATATTTTCTGATATATTTTATTTATAAAAAAAATTGCTAGTTGTAAAAAGACCGAGGTCTCTTGTTTTTGTTTATTTAGTTCATTAACTTCTTTATGCAATTTATCATAATTATCCTGTTTATCCTTTATCGCTAACTTGATACTTCCATATTTTTTCAGGTCATCTGTTAATAACTTCCAGTATTCCGATCTGTTACTAGTTGTATTGTCTTTACCATTATCTTTGTGGATATTTTCATTATTATTATTAGGATCGGAATTACTAAAAACAGTATTGTTATTTGTACATACCTCAAGTAGGTGATTAATACCAATAATGTCTTGTTCACTTACTCCTTTTTGAAAAAGATTAAACAAAGCGGATCCTATCAATGGAGTAAACCATAAATTTTGTCTATTTTTATATAATTCTTTATTTATGAGAACAAGCTCGTATTTTTTCTCTTTTACTTTGGATTCAAATCCTAGTTTATCGTCATATTCTTTCTCAATGTCATCAAGAAATTTAGATACGGCTTCTTGATGTGATATATTATTGGCTTTTGCTATTTCCAAAATAGTATTATGGAGTTGTTTTAATTCTTTGAGTCTCAAACTCCTATTTTCAAGCTGGTAATAAATATCCATGGTTTGTTTATGTTAATTTGTTTGTTCCTGTAAATATGACAGGTCTTTGTTTAACTCTACTTTTTGTCCATAGAGTATCTTTATTTCATCATCCTCTTTCTTTATTTTATCGTCCAGCGAGATGGCGCTTATGTATTTCTCCATTATTTTCGGTGCGTCAAACCCATTTTTTTTAAAAGCGTTAATAACTGAAGTAAAATTTTCAAAATCCTCTATTTTCATAGAGTATCTTTCCCATAGCTCTTTTTTTAAATCATAAAACCAATCAATATACGGCATAACATATTTTTCTTCTTGTTTTATTAGATCAAATTCAAATTCTATTTGTTTTCTTTTTGATTCTCTTATTCTGGTCTCCTTTTCTAATGCTTTATTATAATTTACTAACTCCATACATTCTTTTTTCTTTTGAGCTATGTGGTTAGATAATTGTGAAATGTATGGAGCTTCTATTTGAGTCAAAGAAGCGCTTTTTTTTGGGGGATTGACGACAGGTGCAGTATTTTTGTTTATAATCATTTCAGAATTAGGATTATTGATAGTAGTAATAGTATCATCAAGATTTTTTGAATCGGCTCTTAATTCGAATTCGGTCGCCTCTCCATGAAAAGTGGACGATAAAATCTTTGGATCAGAAGATGCCGATTCTGTTGTTCCTGGTTTTTTATCATCACCTGCTATTCCTTCAATCTTTTGCTGCTGCTGCTGCTGGCCATCTATAAAAGAACTTGGATTATTCAAAGGAGAAGAATAACAGGAAAATAGATCTTTAATCCATGAAAATATAATGGCGGGTTTAATTCCAAAATTTTTACAATTCAGATATATATCCTTCACAAAAGTGGAAAATTCCACATGGTTAACATTACCACCGCCACCATTACTTTTACCACCGCCACCATTACTTTTACCACCGCCACCACCGTTATAATCCCTAATGTTATCAACTTCACGGTCACCGTCATCTGCAACCCCGAGATTATGCATTAATTGTAACATTCTATAGCCTTGAGAACATTGACCAATGAAAATACCTGATTTTTTAACCTCGGTAGCAAAATCCCTTAGTTCTTCAACATTGGGTATATCTATTCTCCTTTTCCACTCCTTGATCACATTGGATATCTTGCCTGTGGATATTCCAATTTCTTTAGATATTTTGTCCCTGGATTTACCATTAAGATAACCTTGTATCACCAGGTGGTTAATAGTGCTGGATGAATATGTCAATCCTTTATACATATTATTATAGATAATAGCTTTATAAACAAAATAAATCCTGAAACCATTATTATGTCCGTCATTTCGGCAGTCATTCCCGTCATCCTTTCGTCATTCCCGTCATTTTTCCCGTCATACCGTCAAAAAAACCGTCATTTTTCATTATGCTCAAAATGAGCGTGATTTAAGCATGATAAAGGAGTATATTCTGATTGCTCATACCAATATTAGTTGTATATAGTTTTGAAGAATTTTTTTATCAGACATAGTAATAGGTACTGCCAATCATTTTTATATCTTTTATCAAAAAGATGATTGGATATTGTATCCACTATATACAAAAAAAGTAGATTTTTTAAATACGACATATTATTTTATAGTTTAAAATACCTGATACTATACTATACTAACATAATTTCACATTGTTCATATTTACCAAAAAGTCACGTTTTTAGTATATCAAAGTATTTCTGTAAAAATCTGCCAATATGCAAGCACAATATCACTGATAATATCATTATGATAGATCTACAATCTAATTTAAAAAAAGGATCTAATAGAATGACTTGACGAATTTATGTTGCAGTATATATCTGATATAATATTGTACTTCCTAAACTTGTTCCTAAATACATCTTCAAAGATTTTATGTTTTGATGCTTCAACCATGACCTTATTTGCATTATTCTTTTATATCCGCCATATCCTTTACCTAACTCATCTAAGTGGTATTTTGTAGAGAGGATATGGTCTAGCCGTAAAAGAATACTAATTTATAAAATACGTTCTTAATTTAACAGTCCCTATTCTAATTATTTTTACTTTTTTTGGAATTATTCATGATTTAACATTCTCAAATAACCGCATTACCTCGTCACATCCCGGTGATAATTTAACTAAAAATGCCAATTCTACGTATATTGTAACATCAAAAACAATCAATAAGAATTCACCAAATGTTACTTCTCATCAAAACCTATCTAAAAACCATATTTTGAATAACATCAACAACAATCCCACCTCGATAAATAAAGAAACGAATCTTTCTTCTTTAATGTCTCCATTAATGTTTATTATACATTCACATTTTCATACTTTCAACATTGCAAAATATACATCGTCTTGATAATTGCATCAGGAATTCTTAAGATAATATTTGCAAGGACAAGGCAAGATTTTTGACTGAATTATTCGATAGGATGTTTTGTACAGATACAAAACGCAAAAAACGAAATAGAAGATGAAACATTTTGTAATGGGATTAAAGTGATATAATTCATATTTAATGATACGAATAAAACTTGAAATAAAGAAACTAAATTAAGTTTATTCCAATATTGCCTCTTTTGATGAATTGCAAAAAAAACATCATTGTTGGAAAGTTTGCTTTATATTTTTCTTTAGATAAAATGGTAGATGAACACACACGATCCATTTGGAGTAATATTCAAATTGTTAGATATTCCTGAAAAGGGATCTATTAACTGAACAATCTATAAAGGATAAATTGAAGGCGTGGGGTGCCGCATCTGTAGTATTTATTTCCTGGGCCATTCAAACTATTACGTTTATAATTGACAAAATTCAACATTGACACCAGGTCAATAAAAAAATAACTCATGCAATATCTATATAATTTTTGTTTTTGCTAGAATAATATAAAAAAATGGTTAATAATATTACAACTCATTATGTTCTTCTTGAGGTTTAGTAGTTTTGTCATCTACTTTTTGTCCAGATTCTTGAGGTTTAGTAGTGGTAGTGGTAGTAGTACCATCTTTTTCTGATCCAGAAATGACACCATCAATGTGTACCTTTATTGTTTCCATATATTTTTGATCTCCCATCTCACAATATACTATAATAGCCACATTTCCTTCATTAATGCTCTTAACTTTAAAAGAAATCATTCCATTATCGTCAGTATCTATGGAACCCTTTTCAGAAGTAGTTAATTTTTCAGTATCGGATATACTAAAAATTATTTTCTGACCTTTCACGGGTTTATCGTCATTGTTTTTTACTGCAATTCTCACAACGACTTCTTCATTCTTTTTTAGATATAGTTCTGAAGGAATTAGAGTTATAGGGCCATCATCTGTATTAATCACATCGTCTTTATCAGAACCTTTATCTATACCAAAAATAGTATCGAAAACATCTCTTAATTTTCGAGTCATTGGTTCAGTCATTAAACCTACAAGAGCACTTAATCCAGCAACACCATAAACATTCACAAATCCTTGAGGATTCATCATTCCTGATTGAGATGATACACCGCTCAAAAGACTTGCACGTAACAATGCATAAATTATTAATGCTAATGCACCACCAATAAAAGATTTAGTCAAAAACCATTGAAAATAGGACTTTTTTAATTTATTCGTACTATTCCATGTGGATAAAGAAGTAAGACCATGAATTGATGATCCCAATATTCCAAATAAAATAGATATTTGAAGTAGTTTTATCTCTCTATCTAATGATGTATCAAATGAATTAGTGGTTGATACTGTTTTTGTTTGATTATTGATAAGATATTTTTGAGTAAAATATGTTGTTGTTCCTTTTGAATCCTTTATCGTACTATTATGTTCTTCAAAAAGAATTGGATTAGAAATATTTCTATTTGTATATGTATCTAGAATCGTTTTATTGGCCAAAGAAAATGATATACTATTACTGCTATTACCTAATGGACCTTCAATTGGTGCCCAAATTAAATAGGCTACTATTAAGCATACAAATATCAAAATAAAAAAATAAACTAAAAGAAAATATAAAAAGAGAACGAGATTTTGGCGCTGGAAGACCTTTCAATCTGGATGTCAAAAACAGATTCCTAATGCTCCTTATTTACTATCGTCCTTACATACCATACACGTTATCTGGCTTTTTATTTGATTTAGATCAAAGTAACATTTGTAGAGGCATTCAAAAGATTGAGCCTCAGATAAGAAAGTATGTAGTCTATTACACAGAAAACCTATAACATTATTAGCAAGTGTTTGATACAAGAAATAATGTTAACAGTATCATGTAGAGAAGTCGGCATGGATTGTGACTATATATGTAAAGGAGAAACAGAAGAAGAGATCATGAAAAATGCAGAACAACATGCAATACAAGATCATCATTTCAAAACCGAGGAAATATTGACACCTGAAATGCAAGAAAAAATAAAATCACATATCAAAAGATCCTAAACTTTGCTATTGTATTAGAAAATCTTTTAGATTTTTTAGTTATCTGTATTATTTTAAAAATATGATAAAAGGTCTCAGTATAAGCAAAGTCGGATTTATATCGTCAATTTTACAATTTTGATGTTATCATGATTCATTTATTATTATTTGGTTAAAACTGATTTTTATAGTATTTATGTATATTTGCTTTATATTTGTTTTATATCTTATAAATAGAAACAATCTTCCATGTTCGATATAAAATTTTATAGTTTTAGTTGATACTGATTCATTATTCTATAGTTTATTAGATCTCTGCTATATGTAACACTTTATAATACTTTCTCAATTTGTTCTAAATACATCATTCATTATTCTGTATTTTTTCAATTGATAGATGTGGTATGCTCTATCATTATTCTTCTTTTAGAATGGTCTTTGTTGTAATCTATTTCTTCTCCTTGGGATAACTCTTGGTTTCTTTTCTTTTTATATGGTAGTGATGATTTTTGTTCTGGAAAGTCAGTTTCTACTCCAAGGTATCCAAGGTCATATACATTTACAACATCTTTGGGAGTGATAGGGCGATTCTTTTTATATATTGAATATATAATCATGCCTTTTTCCTTTCTTGTATCATGCTTTATGAATAACAAGACCATGATCGTTAACCATCAATTGGGTCTTTACTGTATGTTTCTTTTTCTTTCCACAACAATATTCCTTCTTTCTTCTTTTGTTTATAGGCCTTGGTATCTGTTGTTCTGTACAATCTATAAAGGCGATAGACCAGGAAAATACTTTTCAACTTCCTCTTCTGTGGTTCAGAGCCTCTTTGTTAATTTGTATAATTTTTGTGGAATTGGTACACATTGCCTTATCATATTCAATATTCAATCTTTTGTATATCTCTGTAGATGTTGCTCTGATCCAAATCAAAGAGAAAACTAGCAAAAGTATAGGGTATGTAAAGACGATAGTAAACAAGCAGCATTAAAAATCGGTTTTTGAGATCTAATTTGAATGGTCTACCTGCTCCAACGCTTCTTTCTCTAATCCTTTTTCTTTTTGATAACCGTTGTATCTCGTGTTTATCTTATCTTTTTGATATTTCTTTGTTGTAAATATCATCGAACTCTTTTACTGTTAGACCGGTGAATGATTTGAAAAGTAATGGTTTTTTGAATAGTTTATCATAGGAAAACAAGTAAAAAACAGATTGATAAAGAACCATAGATCATAAAGCTGTTTGCGAGTAATTATGCAAGAGATCTATTGTCTAAATTACACTCCCTCTTTTTGAACAGGAAAATAGTCATGAATTCATTTTTATATTTAAAATACTAAACACCGTTTCAATGATGTTTTTCTCTTTAAAAGATTTAAACTCAATGTACAAATCCACATTATTTTTTAAACATCTTTTACAACTCTTAAAGCAAGAATGACCAACAACTATCACATCAGATTGGTAATATTTAGTATAGTATATGACATATATGACCTATCTGACAATATATTTTTGAAAATTTTTGTCACCTCTTAGTTCTTCAAATTGATAATAATTCTAACGCTAATCTAAGAGCCTATCCCAAAAATCGATAGAAATATAGCTTATTCTTAACATTATTCCAATGTGCCCTGTACCCATCATCAACTGCAGAAGCAGAAGCAGAAAAAGGATAATCATACTATCACAAATATTCCTGATAAATTATGGGATGAGATTAGTATCCTATTACCAAAAGAAAAACAAAATAATACGATTGGTCGCCCAATTGTTCCTTATAGAAAAGTACTTGATGATATCATGTATATTCTCAGAACCGGATGTCAATGGAAGATGTTACCTAGAAAATATGGTTCTGGCTCTACAAGCCATAGACGATATCAGGAAATGGGTTCAGCTTGACATTTTTAAGAAAATGTGGGTTAGAGTACTCCAACTATATGATGATAAAGAAGGTATCAAGTGGACCTGGCAATCACTTGACAGCATATCTATAAAGTCACCTTTAGGGGGGGCGATGACTGGAAATAATCCTACTATGGATAGGAGCAAGCTGGGCACAAAAAGAGACATTGTAACTGATGAAAAAGGTATACCACTCTCAATAGTTGTCATATCATCTGCTGCCAGTACACATGATGTGAAATTAGTAACTGATGTAGTAGATAATGCGGTTATTAAAAGACATATTTCATCTCCTAAAACAAAAGATGGAAGAAAAAGAAAACAACAACATCTATGTCTTGATAAAGCATATAATTCCAAATCAGTAAAACAGGAAATAATCAAACGAGGATATGTACCACATTTACCCCATAAGAGAAACAGAGGAGAGGTTAAGAAAGAAACAGAACAGATCTCAAATCGCAAAAAACATCCTGCAAGAAGATGGTGGGTTGTGGAAAGAACTAGTTCATGGCATAATAGGTTCAGAAAACTGTTTACTCGATATGAAAAGAAGATAGAAAACTATCTTGGGTTAGTACAGTTCTCCTGTTGTATAATTATCTATAGAAAGCTAATTTTGGGATAGGCCCTAAGTACATCAAATATATCATTATGTAATAATAAACAATGATGTTAAAATTTAATAATGTTCACATTTACCGAAATCATGCAAACAATTTAGACTTCAATGTTATACTGCCTGAACTACAAAAATATTTTCCAAAAATTCCGATAGAAGTAAGGCATCCTCTTTTGAATAATATAGATAATGTACTTGCAGAGAGTTTAACGTCTATTAGGATATCCGATATCAAGAAACCATTTAATGAGCAACCAAGAATAAAAGTTCAAGGAAAATTTGATAAAAATATTGCTTATGAGAAGAATTTTCCAAGACAACTTTTCTTCAGTGATATTAGTAATAATAGTAGCACTACTGAAAGACAGTATAAAGAATCAATATTGTATGATGGGTTTATGATGCAAAGATTACTTGGAACAATGATCAATGAAAGTGAGTCAAATCTTGATCATGTACATCTCGTGTTTGAAGATAGTTTGATCTGCACCTTTAGTGAAGAAGATTGGCGCTATCATGCAAGAACTTTTGTAGCAGGTAATCCTTCAATTATTTCCACGACTGGTATTGTTGAAGCACCAGGGAAGCCAAAAGAATGGTACATAAAGCAAATGCAGTTATCTATTTATGATATAGATTGTGATGATGACCAAATTGATGGAATATCCTCATCTAATGTGAAAAAGTATCTTGATTATGGTGATTATGGAATAAACTTTGCAGCTGTTGGATATGCTCTTCAGGCATTATTTTTCTTTATAACGGAAGGAGATCCTTTCTGTAATGACATCAACTGCAGACTTTATAATGCGCACTGGCAAGAAGAACTGCTACAATCACAAATACAAAACAAGGGGCTGTGCAACAAGCATGGTACAATGTTACATCAATTTAATACTGTGTGCTGATGCTGAATAATAATAATATTAGTTAGCGAATTATAATAATAAAAAACGGTTTAGCATCTTCCAATCCCAGTTAAATTGAGTACATTTTAGTATCTGCTTTGTTTTTCTTTCTACTTTTGCTAGGTAACGCCTTTTGTATTTGTCTCCTATTATCTTACCTCTGAGTATTATCTTTCCAACAGATGGTTCATTATAGTGCTGGAATTATGTCCTGTAAAGATAACCTAGTTTGTTACATTTGGTACAGATTAAGTTTTTGTTCTTTTTTTAGTTTCTTTTTTTAATATTGCATTGAGTTAAAATATATGTTATAAAAAATCAAAATAACATAAGAAAGTAACAT
>JBDUES010000031.1:0-2675 GCA_040297625.1 Candidatus Nitrosocosmicus sp.
GATTATTTTAAATCGTTTTTTGTTAACGTTTTAGTAGTAAGGATGCAATGCAAATAGTTATAATTTAATTAGTTTTGCTATGAAATAGGTATATCTTTAACTGTATTTCGAATCATGCAACAAAGCACCTATTCGTTAATCAAAAAAAAAAACAGATATTATCTATTATCAAACTTAAATTTGAAAATTATGTTAAATGAATGCATTTTTATTAACATTTTCAGGAAAAGAGCACAAAAAACATCTACATCTATAGATATGATCTATACATAGTGAAAACATATTCGATATTTTATAAAATTTCATAAATTTTCGTTTGTGTGGAAATTGATTATAATATGGTAACCAAAAACATCTTCTTCTCCTTCTCTGCCAACCCCAAAACCAATATTTGTATTGTTCAAATATCGATTTTTTGTATATGCATTAAGATAAGAATAAAGAATAGTAAATCCATCTATTTCAAATTATTAATATTAATTTAAAAACATCTATGTTCCTTGTTTCCTGAATAAACCTGTAACTATTAATAAATAAAAGATATGAGGATAAATAAAATAGATATGACTTCACAAGAGAAAAATAAAAAAGATAGTAAAATTAATAATAATACTAATAATAATGAACCTGAGGTTTTAGAACAGGGGGATATTTACTTTTTTTATAGACCTAAAAAGAATTCCCAAGATGTAAAAGATATCGATGATATTCGACGCTTTTTCATGGTTACTGCGCCTGAAGGCAAAAATGATGGCAACAGCAACAGCAGCAATGATAAAAATCAATTCTATAGGTTATTTGTTATAGGTAAAAAATCACTTCCAGAAATAAGAACGAGCGAAGCTAGAGCATCTGAACGCTACTGGGCTAGAGTGGAGGAATCTTTGAAAGTAAGAACGAGCTTACAAAAGAATTATTTTCAGATGAATTTAGAAAAGGTGATGGTGCACGACCGGCAGGATTAGGCAAGTATGTTATAGTAAAGCATCAGAATCATACAGAGATTGCATATATTCTTGAAAGCCCAGAGGAACCAGGAGAAGCTCAAAAAGAATTGGGTATAGAAAAAGAGGCAAGATATATAATATCAGTTATAAATCCTAAACATCCTGCGCCATCAGGTTATCCCAGCACAGAAGAATCCCCAAATTATCCGGACAAAGTATTAAACGAGTTTGATGAAAATCAAAATTTTGTATCATTGACAAAAGATACCAGCTTTATAAACTATCTAAATGCACAGGTTATCCTTATTGGAGCCAGAGAAGGAAAAGATACAATAAACAAAGAATTAGGAATAGATATAGAAGAAGAAAGATCAGGAAAATCTAGTGATATTTTTAAAAAACTAAACATAAGAAAGGGACAGATACCAATCAAACCTATTACAGAAGGAAAATTAGAATAACTCAATCAAATATTTTTTTTAATAATAAAGATAACATACTTTTGCAATATAATAATGGAGCGAATTCAAATAATTTCACAACTCATTTTTAATATCTTTGCATTGAAATAGCACTATCAAATAATTGAACTTATTAAGACGAGAGTCAATCCACCATCTACATAAACTGTTGTTCCTGTAATATAGCTCGCATCTGATGAAGCCAAAAACAATGCAACCTTTGCTATTTCTTCAGGCTGTCCAATCCGACGTATTGGAATCTCCTGCTCCTCTTGTTTTTTCTTTTCTTCATTCTCCAGCATATCTTTATTCATATCTGTAGCGATAGCACCAGGTGCAATACCGTTGACATGTATGCCTTTATCAGCCACTTAAACTATATTTTTAGTCAACATCATCATTCCTCCTTTTGATACTGCATATGAAACTGATTCTGGTTGTGGTATAGATTCATGTACAGATGAAATATTAATAATTGAATAATTATTGTATCTATTATTTTTAATCATATGTTTTAATGCTTCTCTTGTACATAGAAATGCCCCCTTCAAGTTTATATTAATAACCTCGTTCCAATCAGTTACAGTTACTTCGCTACTTTTCTTAGATGGGCCTGATACTCCCGCATTGTTAACCAATACATCAACTCTGCCAAATCTGTTAATTGCTTCATCTAGTAACGTTTTACATGTTTGCTCTTGGGATATAACGCCAACAATAAAAGATATTTTATTATCATCACCTTTGATTTCCTTTGTGATTTCCTCGACAGTTTGCCTAAGTTCACCTTCGTCTCGGCCGTTCAATACTGCTGAATAGCCATTCTTAACAAATTCTTTCGCAATTGCCTTTCCTATTCCTTTACTTGATCCGGTAACTACAACTACTTTTACTTCATTTTTTTCAAAATTATTTTTCAACAGGGTATATATAAGAATGCTAATGAACAAAGTATAAATTTTACAATATATACCAACTAACATAAATTCATACACTTGTAAAATAATCTTACTCATCATGCATTTACCATACTAATTAATATGTACCTCGTTGGATGGTATCAAAATATTATCCCAGATGCACCAACTTGAAATCAGAAATTTCTAAATATTAGATAATATACCAATTTGTATAAGTACGCTAAATTTATTATCATTACAATGTATAATATATCAAAGAAAATACCTCTTACCTGTAAACTTTTCTGGTGTAATAATTAGTCTGATAATCTGGAATTATTTAGCATACTTTTGCTAAATGGTATAGA
>JBDUES010000032.1:0-5764 GCA_040297625.1 Candidatus Nitrosocosmicus sp.
ATAACGTCAAAGCCTAGCAAGATCACCTCTTTTAACTAGAGATTGGTTGTAGTTGGACCATTTCACATGTTTTCTTAAAAGATGTTATCTAAATGTATTTGGAAATGAGGAATCATGCAACAAAGCAGTTAATTTGTATAAAAAAGAAAATGATCCAAAGGTTAAGGAAAGACTACTGCTAATTATCAGAGAGTACGCAAATATGGACAAATTCCTTTTCGGGTTGTAAAAGAAATGCAAAGTAATCCTTGGGCTTCAGACTGGTTAAAAAGATACGATAAAGAGGGCATAGAAGGCTAAAAGATAGAACTAAAACCGGTAGATCGCCCAAGGTATCAGAAGAGGTTAGTTTTAGCATAAAAGAAGAACTATCCATCAACTCCAACCATCAGGGTTGGACCACAAAACAAGTGAAAGAGTTATTTTAAAGAAAAGCGGGATAAAATATCATTATACCCACATATACTGCATCCTCCGAAAATGGGGATTCAAACAGAGGGTACCAAGAAAGGTACACGTTAATACTGCGCCATTAGAGGAAAAGACCGATTTCAAAAAAAGATTGCCCAGATACTTGTGGACAGACAAAATCAACAAGATGAAGAAGACAGATTTACCATAGTATCACCGGATGAATCATTCTTCTTTTATGATTCTCTGGTAAGAATGGTTTGGATTGAAGGAAATAATAGACCCGTAGTCAGAGTAACTAACTCGCACAAACATTCGTGTATTTTTGGTGCTATAAGCATGTGGAAGGAGAGAAACAGCTATTCAGACAATACAATAAATTCAATGGAGATACATTCCTCAACTTTCTAAAGATAATCCATTGCAAATTTCCAAAATGCTATTTGTTTATGGATAAAGCATCACCTCATTACAAATCAAAAAAGGTGGTCAAATATTTTGAACAAAACAAGGATACTCTAATCCCGGTATACCTTCCAACAGCATCACCAGAGTTTATGGTAATGGAAGAGGTAAGGAATATAACCAAACGAGATCTATTTGTTCTACAATATTATCCATCATTTGCAGTTTAAAGAATAGGATATTTCAAAATCTTTTGGTACCGCTGAATTTCTTTTGCATATTTTCTTTTAACTTCTTCTTCGTTTATAGTTAGCCATAGAACATTACCATCCCAACCCCCTACTTTGTCGATTGGAATATATTAGTAATGTATATTTACAAATCCTCTTTTTACTATTACAATATCTTTGTTTACTGCTTCAACATCTCCAATATATATATATCATCGTTTGTATGTGCTGATTCATTAATCAATTCCCTAAAACCCAACATTTTGGCTTGTTTTTCAAACGACATGTAAATTTTTAGATATTATTATAAGATTTTATTTGTAAACTTTAAGAATAACTTGTTATCAATATTTCTGATGAATTTCAATAAATCGATATTAGCATTAATTGCCTTAACTGGAATATTCTCATTTATAATGGAACCAGTAAATAATTTATTTGCACAGGCAAACTAAACTTCTAATAACCAAACAGTAGGTAATCAATCCTCATCTTCATCCGATACTTTAGCAAAAACATCTAGAATCAATGGTTCGTCAATAGCTACTGCAAATGAACATGCAATATTGGTAAAAAACCCTAGTTAAGTCAATCAAATGAACACTACTTCAAAAAAAGCAAAATCAAATAACTTTTGAACAAGGTAGAAGAAAGCTTGAATTTATTGGCAGAAAGAAACAGATAAATTTCCATTTTTTATATTTTTATATTTTATTCTATACCAACAATGCAAAACACTTTTGCTTAAGACAAAATGGTTATCTTTATGAGGCTCATAGTTAAGAAAAAAGCTTCAGGTCTCCCTATTGCTTATCATTTATGATATGTCAAATAAGAAAGAGGACAAAACTTAGATATAGCGTTTCTTTATACTTTTATTTTAATTGCTTTTCATTAAGAAACACATCTAAATCAATTATCCGGTATTTTTTCATTTTGCAGATGATATTTTATATCATTATTCTCTTTTTAGCCTGCTCTTGATTAATCTTATGATACTTCCAGATTTCTCCTTTCTGTACACTATAGATAATATTTAGGAGAGAAAGTCATTTTCTACTCTGATATCCTAGGTCAAACACTTTTACAATATTTTTTTCGTTCATCAATAGATTCCATGATATCAGTTTTACTGACCACGCCTAAAGGCTTAAAATCATGATCGCAAATGAAAATTTTATCTAATTTTTTTTTAATCATCCTAGTCAATGCATTATCTGCTGTGTCTGTCAAGTCCATTGTAATTTCATTATTTAAATTTATCATTAATTTCTGAACCAGTTTATCGGCTCTATTTATTTGAGGAGTTGATGTAGCGTCTTTTAAAGTTATTAGACCAATTAGTTGACCTTCTTCATTAATAACAGGAAATGCACTTTTCATAAAAACAGAAAAATAATTCTTCAAAAGATATTCTACTGTGGTATTACCTGGAACAGAAATAACATTAGTTGTCATAATATCTTTTAACTTTATTTCTGATAACACTTTCATAATGTCATATTGAGATAAATAAGTATGAGCACCATTCTGCAAAAACCATCCAATAAGCAATATCCATATCCCACTTAGAAAATCTCCAGATAGTATGCTGATTATTCCTATCCCGAAAAAAATATATGATATTATTATGCCGACCCTTACCGCAATTCTGGTAGATTTATCACGATCTTTGTTTTTTCTAACTAAAATCGAACGTAGAATTCTTCCTCCATCCATAGGGAAAGCTGGAATGAGATTAAAAAATCCCAAAATCAAATTTAAAATTGTTGAATAATAAAATATACCTTTAGCCGTTAATAGAATACCCAAATATTGTGAATTTATTTTATAATCTGAACTTGACAAAGAAGTGATAAACCATAAAAATGCAAAAATTCCAGACAGAAAAAAGCTAATGGCTGGTCCTGCAAATGCCATTTTAAATTCTTTTTTAAAATCTACTGGTTCTTCCTCAATATCAGAAACTCCTCCAAAAATAAATAATACTATTTGTTTTACTTCAATGCCATATTTTTTAGCTACAATTGAGTGGGATAATTCATGAATCAGGACAGATATGATTAAAATAAATGCTCCAATAATACCCATTATCCAATATTGAAAAGTGCTTAAATTTGGCAAATAAAATGGCATAAAGTTTGTTGAAAGTGTCCATGCAACTAAAAAGAAAACTACAATAAGTGTAAAATGCACTTTTATAGATATATCTTTGATTTTTCCTATTTGTACAGACATTTTAATTTTGTAATATCATACCTTTATAAAATCCGTTTGAAAAGCATATTGTAAAATATATTGTAATTGCGTACTTTAGATTTTGCATAATTACCCAATTAACTTTTCTAAAAACAAAAACGAAAACAAAACGTAATACGCAAATTAAAATATAAATTACAAAATTTCAAATAATCTGATAATTTATAAGATCTTATACCCATCTGATTACGTATGATATTTGTTATGGATTGCAATAATTATTTTTCAAGTTTATAATTAAGAAAAGCGTATAAAGAAGAAGACAATTATCTTGTTGTATCCAAGAAATTATTCATGTTTCTATTGAAATAGTTAGGTAAAATAGATGAACCTTTTTATTCTTAATGCTATCAGTGTTATGGTACTCTTGTCCCATTATACGCCATTTAATTTAACAAATAGAAAAATTTCTAATATATTAGTAGCAATAGACGGTTCTGAATATTCATTCAAAGCTGCAGAATATTCGCTAGATTTAGCAAAATTATTCGGAGCACAACTATTTGCAATTACTGTTACATATATTCCTCAATCAGATCATCTGTCACAAAAAGATGTATTAAGTAAGTCATTAATTGAAGATAACATTGATAGTAATGCTGTAAAAGATGCAGAAAATTGGTTTGAAAACTTCATTCAGCATGCAAAAGAAAACAACATACAATTAAGAACAGAAATAATTAACAGTACAAGACCTGTAGACTATGTAATAATAGAGTATGCAGAGGAGCGAAAAATTGATTTGATTGTTGTGGGAACTAGAGGCAGAACAGGATTTAAGAAATTATTTTTAGGAAGTGTTGCCTCTTCTGTAGTAACATATGCCCATTGCCCCGTAATGGTTATAAAATGATTTTATGATTTATAGATCTTATAATTAGAAATAATTAGGTCATTTTTAATATAATGGCGGATCCATTTACTTAGATTTCGTATTATTAGTTTTAATCGATCGTGTGCTTTTGAATATTAACTTATCCACAGAACATATTTAATGAAGATATCTAAAAAATGATGGCAAAGGGCGTAAAAAGAATTCTTAAAAAGCCTTTATCAATTGATTTAATTATAGAAGCAATTTAAAAATTTATATAATATTTCTTTTAAAATTGTCTTTTGCAATACATAGTCTTTTGAAAATTTATTAAGTAATAGATCCTTTTGGCATTTCTTTTACCTGTCTTTACTATCTTTTTGATTTTATTTTTATTTTTACATTATTTATATTACATATGTTTTGAACTTTAATCAATGCTTTTTCCTGCAGGTTTGCGAAGGTAGCGCTCACGCATTATTTTAATTATATCCACGTTACTACTAGGATTAGAATAAATCTTATCAGTAATTTCTTGTAACTCTTTTATCCTAAGGGGATTATTTATTGGGAGTTTTTTATTTGCTTCTATAAATTCACTTTCCGGAACATTTTTTTTAGATCTAAGTACTGTATTTTCATTATCAATACCTATCAAATCTTCCATTATCAGAGATTTTTCTTTTTCCTTATTGCTTAATGCAAATTCTAGTTTGTATATTTTATCGATAAGAGGTTTATTTGATCGATACTGTTCCAAATCCTTTGTAGTTATATTATATTCTTCAATCTTTTGTTTAATTTGCCTTTGTTTTATTTCCACCGCTTTGTCAAGTTCGGATAATTGTTTTGTCTTTTGATTAATCTGGAATAGAATATCATAAATAGGAACATGAAGTTTATTTGCAAAATTTGAAACTTCATCTATTTTGAAAAAAAATTCTTTTAGGCCTACTTTCTGTTTAAAACAATGAATATTCATCTCTTCAATGAGTGCTTCTACCTTTCCTTCTGGTAGATCCAATCTATCCAATACTTTTTTTAATCTAAAGGCTGAAGCAAAATAATTTAAATCAATATTTTCTTTTTTCATTTTTAAAGCAAATACTCTCATTAAATCAATATCTGCAATGTTTGTTTTGGATTGTTCGATGATGCTTGTAACAGTTCCATTACCAATGCCGTTATTTTGAGCTATTTTATCGCGAGAAATTCCTTGAATCCATTCTTCTATTACTTTTATTTTTATGGAATGCGGAATCGAGGGACCCATCTATCTACTCTACAATAATTATTAACAATTAAATACATTAAAGATTTTTATATTTTGTTATTGAAATTCCGCCTTGCTGGCGCTCAATGTCCTATCTGACGGCTATCTGACGGCTATCTGACGGCTATCTGACGGCTATCTGACGGCTATCTGACGGCTATCTGACGGCTATCAAATTCCAAAAATTTGCCTTTAATCGTCAAGAATAATTTCATTCAGTTATGATATTATAATTAGCATCCATATAACAAAATGTTTCCTTTGAAAAAAATTGATCATACATCCATCAAATTGGACAAGGATGATTTTTCTGATAAAAATTGTCATAGAATATCTATGAAATCAAATTTTTCATTAAATAATGAAGGTCGT
>JBDUES010000033.1:0-7023 GCA_040297625.1 Candidatus Nitrosocosmicus sp.
CAATGAGACTAACAAACAACATGATATTCTCAAACATGGATTCATGGAAATCAGGATTAGAGCAAGCAAAAGATAATTCAAAACACATATTCAATCAAAACGTTAATGCAGCAAAAACATTTGAACAAAATTCAAAAGAGGTAAGAGCAGCAGCAGCAGCAGTTAAAGATGCAAATACAAACAGTAATACCGAAACTACAGTCTCAAGCACAACAAAACAGTAAAAAAATCTAATCACTCTATTTTTTTAGATAGAAGAATAGAGATATGCAGCAGTAGATTATAACACGCAATAGTTAATATCATAATCCTGCTAAGTCTATGAGAGATTGTAAATAATAGAGCCTTCTCAAATCAGATAGAACTCATTTTAAATATGAGCAAATTATCTTAATATTATACATGTTTTCTAATGTCAATTTCAATATCTAAAGGACATTAGCAATTTTCCGACTTTTTAATTAATGGTCATAATTTAAAAATTATGAAAGTTATCTGAAATAGGCACAATTTTTTATTAGCGATATTACACACGTTTACACTGCGTGATATATATAAGATTATTTTTTATTCAGAATGTTAAACATATGGCTAAATTTCTGTTTCAACCTGATCCTATCGATGGAGTAGAGTTTAAACCAATAACAATAGATATTCATTTAGGTGTAATAAAAATAGTTGATGAAGAAATCTATTATGATTTTCAAATGAACAATAGCGAATCTGTAATAGTAGGAACAGATAGAGAAGAAGTATTGGCTAGGATTCAAAGAGGATTTGAATATCAATATAATGCATATGGTAGATTAAAGGGAGGATATTGGTGCTTTAGATTATAGCACGTTACAAGCATGGAAACGATTACAAAGATATATCATATAATTTGTGGAATAAACATTTTAAATTAATTATTAATTATCGAAGTAAAAGTATTGATTATGTTTTTAGATTCTTGCTTGTATTAATTATTTTATTGTATTAGAATTATCTAATCCTATTCCACTAATTATAGTACCAAACATTTCATTGGGGCTTGCAAAGTGTCCATTAGATTTTTTTACATCAATCGTCAAACCTAATACTTTTTTGTCCACAAGATGAACGGTTATGGGTACTTGTTTAAATTCCATTCCAATATTTGAATGAATATCCGCTACTCCTGTTACAATTACATCTTTGTTTGAAAAAAGTACATTATTTGATGAAAAATTATTTATAATATGAGTATGAGAGAAACTTCCATCAGGTTTTATCATAGTAAAATTAGCATTAAAAACAGCTGTTATATTTGGTTTATCAGGGTTATTATTACTCTTGTTGTAACCAGTATTGCTATCATGTAAACCTTTGATTTTTAAATCCCATAATCCACCCTGAATCCATGTTACTATACCATACTTTATTTGATTGTTTGCAAAGTGTCCTGAAGCTTCTGCAATGATGTTATTATCTTTTTGCAAATTTTCATTATTATTTGCAGTAATAATAGACTGTTGTGATAAAGCCTGTTGGGATAGTACTGGAGATGATAGCCCTTTAGATATTTCTGTTGATAATGATGATTGAGAAATTATTATATATGCAAATACAATGAGAATTACTTTTGATAGGTTTATATAATAATTAGAAAAAAAGCAACTCATCAATTATTTTATCATTAGCAACAATAAATCTATTACTTTATTTAAATATCACGTCTAAAAGAAATTTTAATTGTGGCAATATAAAATGTTGAATCAATAGATCTCTTGCATAATTAACCTCATAAAAAAATCTAAAAAATTTGTTGTATATTAAGCGCATTACGCAAAATCCATATAAATATTGTGATTATCATTGATAACCTATAATGTTTTGATATTTGTCTAATCAAGCATTATCTCATATATGACATAGGAAAAGTAGCATACAATTTTAATATTAGTCGTAATATAGAAATATTGACAGGTAATTACATATATTTCAGATGAAGTATCAAGAATTTAAAAGTCCATTTTTTTAATTTAATATAATATAGCCGCTGTCAACTTTTAAATTATAAAAAACTACAAAAATTTGTCATAACCATATTAAAAATATATTTTCTTTTCTTTTCTTTTCTTTATTTGTTTGATGATTTGATCTATCTTAATACATCATTCAAATGCTTTTCTTCTCTATTTATCCATTTTTTGTTATGATATGCAAATCCTGCAAGTAATGGAAAAGTTATCGTTGCCTCTCCATAAACCATTTGTTCAAAAGCGGTATCAACCTTGCCCCAGCTATTAGCTTCTTTTAATGTAGACCCTGAAAGAGCACCATCTCGCTCATCTGCGACTGTGAGCTGAATTGCATATTTGTGCAGTGGAACATCCTGTTCAAGTATATCGGCAGCTACAACTATATCTTGTGCGAAATTCTTTGGAACTCCCCCTCCAACTATTAAAAGTCCAGTTTCTTTGCATGCGATTTTAATATTTGTCAATTCTCGAAAATCCTTTACAGAATCAATAGAAAGAAAATTATTATTTTTAATATTGTTATATTGGTGTTTAATTAAACCAAACCCTGCACTTGAATCAGAAAATGCAGGAACAAAAATAGGAACCTTTTTGTTGTATGCAGCCAATACGATGGATTCATTTTCCTTCACTTCTCTTTTATTTAACAAATATTTACCCATCTCCATTATAAATTCACGAGAAGAATATGGTTTGGGATATAATGAATCAGCTATTTTGAATATTGTGTCATCACAAATACGCAATTGATCTTCGTCAATAAAAGTATCATAAATTCTATCAATATGAATTTCTTGCAGCAGTTTATCATCTACAAAGGGACTTCCAATGTAATGGTTAAAACCAAGGGATTCAAAAAAATCCTGATCTACAATGTTTGCTCCTGTGGATACAACAACGTCAATCATATTATTTAAAATCAAATCTATGATTACTTTTTTTAATCCTGCACTTATTAGTGAGCCAGATAAACATAGAATATTTATACAATTTTTATCTTCAAGCATTTTATCATAAATAACACAAGCCCTGGAAAGATTTCTGGCTTGAAAAGCCATGAATTTCATACTCTCGATTAAAGGACGCGGATCAAATTCCGTTATATCTATATGCTTAATAGCTTCTTTGAGAACTTGCTTTTTATCTATTGTATGTATTTCATTATTACTCAAGAGTGGTGAATTAATTGAATTTTCACTCCATTTATGTCTAATGACTATGTATTTGTCAACATTCTTCTCTTCTCCTTCTCCTTTTTCTTTAAAAAAATGAAGTTAATAATGTATTATAAATTAAAAAATGATTGATATATGTTCTTGCTGTATTTTGGTATTGATGTAATGTCTATCCTCTTGCCTATTTCTTCTTTTATGGCCAACTGGTAGATTAGCTTGTAAGCCTCTAAATCCTCCATTGCAAATCCAACAGAATCAAATATTGTTATTTCATCATTATTTATTCTACCGCTTTTTTGTCCTGCTACTATTTCAGGCAGATTTGCATAAATCTTTCCATCTGATATTTGCTGAACTTCACCTTCGTAAACAGCTTGGTCTTTAAAATCAACAACGATTTTAGATCTTTCAAGAAGTGATTTTTCTAATTCTATTTTATTAGGCGAGTCACCTCCAATTGCATTTATATGCTTTCCATCCTCAATCCATTTATCATATATTATAGGAAGAGTATTCTTATCCTTGCATGTAGCAGTAACAAGAATATCTGATTTCGAACATACCTCTTGAGAATTTGAAGAGATATTGACCTCTAAATCTCTACATATCTTTTCTGCGGATTTCTTAAATGATAAGGATGCATTGAAATCTAGGTCATATACATAAACCTTTTTTATGTCATGGATTAGTGAAATTGCATGTAGCTGGGGAAGAGATTGTGCACCATTTCCTATTATTCCTAATGTATTATTATCGTCTTTTCTTGACAAATACTTTGTTGCTATTGCGGAGGCTACTCCCGTTCTAAGAGCAGTCAGAATCGTAGATCCAGTTATCATTAAAGGGTATCCTGTCTCGCCATCTACCAAAATTCCACTTGCAATAATGGTGGGTATTCCAAACTTTGATGGATTGTCTTTATGAGTATTTACAATTTTACAACTAAAATAATCTCTATTAGATGCAGACATTGATTCTACTGATCCATTGTTAAAATAGAATTCATGGCGAGGTGGAGTTACTATCTGTTTTTCTGCAAATTGTTTAAAACCCTCTTCTAAAGCTTTGATAAGTTGAGATAAAAAACTATTCAAAGAAATTTTGTCTTTTATAAGATGCACTATATCAGTTTCTTCTAACAATAATGTACCTTTGTGGAAGATACTCACCTTTCATTTAAATTATTATACACCATTACTCTTTTTTTTATAAGATATATAAAAATCTTTTTTGCGAATCAATAAAATATTAATTAATATTTTTTACATGAGTATAATGAAACTTTAATTAATTTGTAATAAGTAATTTACATCTAAGAACTAAAATATTGAAAATTCCATTAAAGATGTTTTTGTTATGCGAAAAATTCAGAAGGTCTTTTGATTTCCAGTTTATTCATTTCAACTAATTGGCAGGTACTTCAAAAAAAAGAAGATATAAAATATGCAGAAACTATCCCCAGTTAACAAATGATTCCTAACCGGTCTTTTCATTAAAAAATGTAAGTAATGATCTTCTTTGTTAACGTATTTTCATTTCTCCATCTAATCACGATGGTGGTATTCTCTGCAATACGATACTAAAGTTCATATAATGTAGATTGTAAAAAATCTGACATCATTTTAGTTCATAAGCCTGTTTTAGGTCGCGGATGTTGATCTTTTTCATTTGAAGTATTGCCTTCATGACCTGTTCTGATTTTTCAGCGTCCTTATCCTGCATCATCTGGCCTAAAACAATAGGAACAATCTGCCATGACACTCCATATTTATCGCTGAGCCATCCACACTGATCTGTCTTGCCATCTCTAGAGAATTTTTCCCACAGATCATCTATTTCTTCCTGCGTTTCACAATTGACAACAAGTGATATGGCAGGAGTGAATGTAAAGGGATGTTCCATATTACTATCATTTGCCATGAATTCCTGTCCGTTAAGAGAGAATAGGGCATGCTTAACTATTCCTTCGGATTGATTTTCTTCCACACTATAATGTTCTATATTGATAATGTTTGAATCCTTAAACAATGAAATGTAAAAATTCATGGCTTCTTCAGCTTTTCCATGTTGATTTCCAGTATACATTAAAAATGGAGTAATTTTTTGCTCACGACTTGCAAAATTCAGCTGCCATGAGATACCATATTTATCTTCAAGCCGCCCAAATTTTTCACTAAACGGATATTTGTCAAGTTCCATGAGAACAGTTCCACCCTCAGAAGAGAGCTTATTCCACAGATCATCTAATTCATGACCAGTTTCACAGCTCACAAAAAATGATATTCCGGGAGAGAATGTGAAATGTGGTCCACCATTTAACGCAATGAAATCTTCCCCTTCTAACTGAAATGAAACTATCATTACAGATCCTTTTGGTTTCCCAGAGATTTTTCCACCTGTTTCTCCATAATAATTGATACTTTTAATTTTGAATTTTTGAAAATAGATGTATAAAAATTAGCGGCTTCTTCGGCATTATTATTGAACCATAAAAACGGAGTAATTTTTTGCATAAGACTCATCGGCAATATTAAACAAATTACAATTTAAAAATATGTAAGGGAGTAAAAGTATAGTTGTAATCCATCATCAAAGTTCAAGTTTCCAAAACCGCCGTCAATAAATTTAAAAAATTATCACCATTATTTTCATTAATGCCTAACAATCACTATTTGAATCTCCATAATATCTACAATGACATTACTTTAACCTAATATCATTTACAAGTCATTATTTTATTTTGAAATAGTTAGCTGTATAAATTGTGTCATACAAAGCCAGTTTTTTTACTGTAAAACTATACTGCCTAACATAAATTCATACAATAGTAAAATAAATTTACTCTCAATACATTTAGCTTAGTGACTCATTTCTATACCTCATTGCCTATCGTTACTGATGATGTTTCTCTTGAGCAGTTGAACAATGCATATAGAAAAGAAACAGATGCTGATATTAAAGAAAGAATTCTGCTTGTTAGGCGTGTTAGAATAGACGGGTATGAGGCATCAAAGATAGCTGAAAGAGAATTACACAAATCCAGGTGGTGGGCCTATAAATGGCTGAATAGATTCGATAAAGGGGGTTTAGAAGGATTAAAAGACCAACCAAGAAGTGGTAGGCCTCCACTAATATCTGAAAAAAAGATGTTAAAGATAAGACAGGAGATATCTGAAAACCCATCTGGTTGGCAGGCCAAACAAATAATGGATCTCATCTATAAAAAAACAGGTATCAGATACCATGAAGTACATATCTATAGACTGCTTCACAAGTGGGAATTCTCACCAAAGGTTCCACAGAAGAGATTTGTTAATGCAGATTCAAAGGAAGAGAAAGAGGATTTCAAAAAAGGGTACGGGAAACACTCTCGCAAATCCCAGAAGGATTCACAATAGCAGCAGTACAGGACGAATCAATATTTGTACATGATATACATATGTGTTAGAAGAAAATTATGACTTCCAAAAGGGATTAGACCGGTAGTTACATCTACAGGATCACATCAGAGGACCTGTGTATTGGTACACTTACTATGGAAGGCAAACAGTTTTTTAGACAGTACGATATGTTTAACCAGGACACTTTTATTGACTATCTCAAACAAATAAAGAAAAGACTAGGAAAGAAGGTGGTCATGTTTACAGACAGAGCAAGACAGCATATCAATCAAAGAAGGTACAGAAATATTTGAAAGATAATAAAGATTCTTTAAGGATAATCTATACTGTCTAACATAAATTCGTCAAGTCTTTCTATTAGATCCATCTCTTAATGAGATTGTATGTATAGCATAAGGAAATTACCCGTGATATTGTGCTCACATATTGATAGATTTTTTTTGT
>JBDUES010000034.1:0-11161 GCA_040297625.1 Candidatus Nitrosocosmicus sp.
AGAACATAAACAATACCATCCATGACTTTTCTAAATGGAATTACAGGGCGGCCTATCGTGTTATTTGGTTTTTCATCTGGTAATATAGGACTAATTGTATCCCATAATTTATCTGGAATCTTTGTGATGGTGTGTTTGTTTTTATTCTTATGACAGTTACAGCAGGACATATTTTCATCAAGGTTTGCAATAGCTATAATTCTATCGATTTTTGGGATAGACTCTAAAAGGAAGAAAAAAATATGCTTATATCGATCCATTCTCATTATACGGTAGACAATAAAGTGGTAGATCTAATCTATGGTCGAGGTATTTCAGATATTATTAAAGAGATGCCAATTTATATAAATTTATTAAAAAAATATACAAGTATAAAATTATTCAATTCTAAACCCTTTATTTATGGTTCTGTCGATATAAACAATATATGTAATTTACATTGTACTCATTGTTACTGGTGGTTAAATAGAAAAAATGAAGAGGAAGAACTGACTCTAAATGAATGGAGGAAAATTATCAGAGAAAGGTTTAAAAAAGAAAAGATATATGTTACCACGTTAATTGGTGGTGAACCGTTACTTAGGCCGGACATAATAAAAATTTTCTGCGATGAGATGCCTAGAAGGGTCTGCGTTGTTACAAATGGCACTTTACCAATACCAAGGTTTGATAATCTTTATTTTTACTGGATATCTCTTGACGGACCTGAAAAAATACATGATAATATACGAGGTAAAGGCTCATACAAAAAAACAAAAGATAATATTCTAAAGTATATTTCAGGTCCAAATCGCAATGGCAAACCAGCATGGAAAGATATATGGATTACAATGACCATCAACACTTTTAATTATAACACTATAAAAGATGTTATAGAAGAATGGAAAGATAAAGTAAATAAAATAGGATTTCAATTTCATACGCCTTTTGTAAAAAACGATCCCCTGTGGATGCCTTATGGTGAAGAACGTAATAAAATAGTCGATGAATTGATTAAAGCACAAAAAAAATATCCCAAATTTGTAATAAATAACGAAAAGCAATTAATGCTAATGAAAGGAAACTGGGGAGGCAAAGGTACAACACCTATTCAATGTCCAACATGGGCAATACTTTCTTTAGATCACAAAGGGAAAGAAAAGAGACCATGTTGTATAGGAAGTTCTGATGCTAAGGGATTAAAACCTATATGCGAAGATTGCGGTCTTGGTTGCTATTCTGTGCTTGTTGCCCAAGGTATAAAAGGAAAGCATTTGAATTTGTAATTTAATTTGACATAGATTATAATATATTAAATATAATATTTTTATAATCGACATTAAAGATAAGGCTCTGTAAAGTTAAGAAAAAAATAGATTTCTTTCTTATTTATCATTCATAATATGCTAGTTAAGAAGGAGAACATAACCTAAGTGAGGTAGTATATTCTTTACATTTGTATTTTCAAATGGAGAACTATTTTTTATCTATAATCTTATAATATAGTTATAACAATTCAAATTGCTATATTTACAGGTAAATTCAGACAAGATAAAATCATTTTTAAAAAAAAGATATCTTACCAAACTATTATGATATTAAATTTATAAAATAGATAAAATTTATTTATTACCTCATTTTAAACATGATCTTCAATTAGCCTTTTTAAAACATACCGATGACATTTAGGATCTGATTCGCTTTCATAGCATAAAAGGACAACGTCATTATTTTTTGAAAAGTCTTTTATCCATTTTATTTTAGATTTTGCGAGAAAAGTACCCATCTCATCGTGATATAAAGTGACAAATTCATCCCAGGTAATTTCTTCTTGTTCAAACCTATCAAATAACGATCTTGAAGGAGCTACATCATTAAACCAGGCATCTATTTTATTTTGAAGAGGATAAGAAAGATATGTTGTTACTGCGATTTTATAAAAATCATTTTTATAATTTTTTAAATTTGATAATGAATCAGTATAAATAGTCACATATACCAGTGTACACTATCATATTTTAAAATTGGTTTACAAATAATATTAATAATTTTTGTACCTACAAAATATATTTAACATCATCAAAATGAACTTAAATTAACAAAATAATGATTTATGAAACGCTTTATAATCAAAACCACTAAAAGATAATTTTTTTAGTATTTAAATAGAAGATTATCAATTAATTACATTTGTAAACAAATGTCAAATGAATATTCTCATCCAGAAGTTTTAGTTGATACACAGTGGATAGAAGAACACATCAATGATGCAAATGTCAGAATTGCAGAAGTGGATTACGATCCTAAATCAAATTACTTTCTAGGTCACATACCTGGAGCAGTTTTATTTGATTGGAGACAAGACATTAATGATCCCATTAACAGAAATATACTTTCAAAACAAGCATGTGAAAAGCTACTTTCTGTAAAAGCAGGATTAAGTGATGGTTCTATTCTTGTCGTATATGGGGATTTTAATAATTGGTTTGCAGCATTTGCATTTTGGGTTTTCAAATACTATGGATATAAAGATATAAGAATAATGAATGGTGGAAGAAAGAAATGGCTTGAAGAAGATAGAGCAATTACCAAAGATATCCCAGAATACTCTAGTGGAAATTTTAAGGCCAATAACCCTGATGAAAATATTAGAACGTATTTAAGCTCTGTTATAAATTCAATAAATAAACAAGATTCCATAGTTTTAGTTGACGTGAGATCCCCGCAAGAATTTACAGGAGAAATTACTGCACCACCAGAATATCCTACAGAACATGCTCAGCGTGGTGGCCATATCCCAGGAGCAGCAAACATACCGTGGTCAAAAGCAGTAAATGAAGATGGAACATTTAAAAACGTCGAAGAATTAAAAAAACTTTATCAAGAAAAAGGAATTACATCAGAAAAGGAAATAATATCATATTGCAGAATTGGAGAGCGTTCTTCTCACACATGGTTTGTTTTAAAATACCTTTTAGGTTATCCAAATGTGAAAAATTATGATGGTTCATGGACTGAATGGGGTAATATGATTGGAAATCCAATAGAAAAATAAAAATTAAAGTAAAGTAAAATCATATTTATATTTATTTTTAATTTTTTTATTTAACTTAATTTTTTTATTAAAATATGAAATAAATAATTTGTAATGTTAGAAAACTTTATTTCGTTTTTTTCCATAATTATCTCCATCATCTCTTGATTATTTTCATCAGTCCAGCGAGTTACCTCCAAGTCAGCAGTTGGATCATCTGAAACAAGATGCACTATCTGCCCAATTCTCATTTTCTTATCCATAAAATCATCTAATTTTGCCAAAGTAGCTGAACATTCAGTCCCCATTTCATACATTTCAAAATCCGGGAAATTTTTAAAACATTTTACATTAAATTTTTTTATTAAAAGGGAAACTTCAGTTTTACATTGATCAATTGATTGTAATGCTTCAGAATTTTTAGGATCTAAAGGTTTTATTTTAGCTATCCACCCATATTCGAATGGAGAATCATTTATTAGTTTAGGATAAGATAATATTTCCTCATTTATTTCCATAATTTTTCCGGAAATAGGAGATCTAATAACTCCAAAATAACTCAAACTTTCTATTGTACCTATACTTTTACCTTTGTTAACAGTCTCGCCTGCTGTCCTGAGTTTTATTTTTTTAATATTTCCCGCTATATAAGATAGTACGGGCATTATACCCACTTTAACAATTACAGATTGATTATTGCCATCAGTTTTTGGATCGTTAATAAAATTAAAATCAGCCCAGGTAAAATTTTGGGTATCGTATAAGTATCTTGTTGGAAATCTACAATTATCAATTTTAATAGTCATTAAAGACATTTTTATTATATTAAAAAAATGAATTAATTTAAAGATATAGTAAAATCAAACATATATCATCATTCATCATTTAACTGTTACAGATTTGGCCAGATTTCTTGGATAGTCAGGATCAACTTGCATTTTAAGAGATAAATAATATGCCATAATCTGTAATGGAATAACCTCTACAACAGGATAAAGATAATCCATACATTCGGGTATTTCAATATAACTATCATAAATATCATTATTTTTATTTGAAATTCCGATTATTTTAGCACCCCTTGATTTAATTTCATGTGCACTTGAAATAACATCCTGGTATGTTTCATCAACAGGATTTATCACAATAACCAAGGACTTTGTATCTATTAGAGCTAAAGGACCATGCTTAAGTTCGCCAGCTGCAATACCCTCTGCATGAATATATGCAAGCTCTTTAATTTTGAGCGAGCCCTCCAAGGCAATAGGATAGTGAATTGATCTACCTAAAATATAAATATCTTTAATTTCACTATCAAGTCCAGCCACTAAAGATTTTATTTTGCCATCTAATTCCAAAGTTTTTTCTACTATTCCTACCAGTTTTTTTTGATTCGTTTTATCAAGATGAAGTTGGTTGCCAGATAACAAATTGGCGATGTTGTATAGTATCATGAGCTGTCCGATAAAACTTTTAGTTGCCGCAACACCTATTTCGGGTCCGCAGTTCAAAACAAGAGTAGAATCACTTAATCTTGCCAGAGAGGATGTGGGGATATTAATAATTGAAAGTATTTTAGCTCCACGCTCCTTCGCTTTTTTTACGGAATGAATAACGTCAGCTGTTTCACCGCTTTGGGAAATGGCAATTATTGCAGAATTTGATTCCAAAGTATCTGAAAAATAGTGAAATTCACTTGACATTATAACCTCTGACCTAATTTTTGCAAATTTTGCCAAAAGATGTTTAAATAATAATCCAGAATGATAACTTGTTCCACTTCCTGTTATATATACACTAGAAGCGGTTTTGATATAATTACAGAACTGTTGAAAATCATTATTTTTATCAAGAGAACTAAATAATATAGATGGCTGTTCATAAATTTCTTTTAGTGTATGGTGTGCAAATTTCCCTTTTTCAGTTGAACCCAATTCCCATGCAACCTGGGTAATAGGTCTGGTAACTTTCTTATTATTTATATCAAATATATTATATTTCCCATCTGAAATAGTAACAATATCACCGTTATCTAAAAAAATAGCTTTATCAGTATGCATTAAAAATCCAAGAACATCGCTTGACAAGAAAAGAGCTGAAGGTGCGATACCAATTATCAAAGGCTCATCGAATCGAGTCCCACAAATTAATCCGTTTTTGAAAATAACCACAAATGCAAAAGAACCCTTTAAAATCTTACAAGTCGCTATAAGAGATTTTTCATAATCATAATCAAATTCTTTACAATATTTTTCCAAAAGATGCGGAATAACTTCGCTATCTGTTTGACTTTTAAAGATATGACCTTCCTTTGATAATTTTTCTTTTAACTCTTGATAATTTTCTATTATACCATTATGAACAACAGCTATGTCAGCTAAACACGAAAAATGAGGATGTGCATTTTTATCACTTACGCCTCCATGAGTTGCCCATCTGGTGTGTCCAATCCCTATTTGACCGGGCAATTTGGCAAATTCCAGGATTTTGTCAACCTCAGCAACCTTTCCCACACCTTTACTAATCAAAAGTTTTCCATCATTCATTGTTGCTATTCCGACACTATCATAGCCTCGGTATTCCATTTTTTTTAAACTCTCGACTAATAGAGGTGCTGCCTCAACTAACTGTCCATTGTACCCAATAATAGAACACACAATAAATCAATCATACAAATGATTTAAAACCTTTATTAAACAAAGAACCATACCATTATAAAATAAATTATAATCTAATTATTCTAACTTATATAATAAATAATAAAATAATATCATCCCATATAATAAAATTTATACCAGTAAAAAAATATTATAGGTAGTCAATATCAAATGGTAATTGAAAAAAAATTAATTTATGGAGAAAAAGATAAAATGTTTGAAAAAAAAATTAATATTTTAGAAAACGAGAAGAAAATACACATTTTATCTAATCCGATAGCCTGGAAAATACTAAAATTAATATCAGATAAACCAAAATATGCAGCACAAATAGCAAAAGAATTAAAAATTTATGAACAAAGCGCTTACTATTATATTAAGAAATTAATTACGATTGAAGCAATTAAAGAAGTTGGAACTGATTTTGTACGTGGTGGGACAGCAAAACTCTACCAATGTTCTAGCCCGTCTTTTGGTATAGAAATGCCTTGGGGTGAAAAACAACTTCTCAATAAGAGTGGAGAAAAAGACAATATTGACAATGAAATAACAAAAAAATTTTTAAAAGAGTTTATAAATAATGACGATTTTTTTGATGGTTTAATAATTGTGGGCTCACCTAATCCTCATGGTATTTTCAAAACATCAGCAAGAGATGGACATTATGCAATCCATTTGGCTTTTTACTTGGGAACATTATGTAAAGTACCTCAAGGTTTTAGTGTAAAACTGGACGAAGATGCAAAAGCAGAAAAAGAATTGGAAGATAATAATTTATTCGTAATTGGTGGCCCAGGCACTAATATAGTTTCATCCGAATTCAATAAATATATACCAATAAAATTTAACGAAGATAACTATTGGTTAGGTTTGCTAGATAGGTCAGGCAAAATATATCATTTAGATAATTTAGGTGTCATTGCCAAAATAAAAAATCCCTATAATAAATCAAAAAATATCATTTTAATTGCAGGTGTCAGATCGATAGGTACCAAATCTGCCGTTATAGCATTTACTAACTTTAGTAAAAAAACTTTTTCAGATTATACAGGAACTGAAAACGAATGGGCTGCAGTTGTACAAGGATATGACATGGATAGTGATGGAAAAATTGATTATGTGGATATTGAAAAAGTTGAAAAAATATAATAAAATATGTATGATTTAAGATTTATTGTTATTGGCTTCAACGACTGGAGTAAGATGAACCAGAATTTCTAATTCTTCATCCTTCTTTACTAAATAACCAGGAAGATTTATTTTTCTATTGCCAATACTAACATGGCCATGAACGACAATTTGTCTCGCCTGATATGGGGATTTTAGATTAGAGCGTTTCATAACCATCGTTTGTAATCGCCTTTCCAAAATATCTTCAATTTTAAGATTAAGGATATCATCCAATGTGGAACTAGTTGTTACAAGGCCAAACCTAGATAAATAATTAAGCAATTTAGTTTCTTTTTCATGCCTGACCTCTATAGGAAGGGACAAAAGAGATCTAGCCTGATTTCTTATTCTAGCAATCTCAGTTTGAGCTTTCCATAGTTCTTTTTTATTTCTTAAACCATAGGAACCAACTACATATAATTCGGAGCTGATTTGATCACTCGTCCATATACTTCGTGGTCTAGTATAACTTTTTTTAGCTTTTCTTGGATCTCCCATTTATAACACCTATATTATTTAGCGGCGGCTCCAGGAGAAGCTGGGGCCTTCCCCATAACTTTCTTAACACCTACGGCGGTCGCCCTTCTACCAGTATTTCGAGTTCTTTGACCTCTAACCCTTAGTCCAAACATATGTCTGTAACCTCTCCAACTCATGATAGATTTCTCTCGATCAATATCATTAGATTTAACAAAATCCAAATCAGATGTAATCAAATGAATATCGGTACCGGTATCCATATCTTTTCTTCGATTAAGATACCAATTCGGAACTCCAAGAGAATTAATATTTTTTAAAGCATTTTCGACATCAGAAATATCTTTATCGGTAAGAAAACCTACTCGAAGGTAGGGATTTATATTTAAAGACTGTAAAATAACCTGTGCTAAATTGTAACCAACGCCTTTTACCAAACTTAAGGCTATTATAGATTTTTTACTACCTTCAACATCTTTTCCAGCAATTCGAAGTATATGTTTAAACTCTTCCTGCGACAATTTATTTATAATAACAAGAAATTATTTTCCTAAATAAAAACTATGCTAGTTAGCTAAATATCATTATGATCTGATTTTTTCATAAAAAAGATGTAAAAATCTTACATATCGAATCTTTGGAATAATTCAGTTTTCTTTTTTTTATGTTTTGACTATAAAAATTGAAATATTTATAACAATATTGACGATTTGAGTCTAAATAAATCTTATATTCGAGAGCTAAATTAATTAATTAGGGAAAGATGAAAAAAGAACAGAATTTAGTAGATCCTAAGTTGATAAAGAATAAAAAAAACCAAGAATTGGAAAAATATCAGAAAGATTTAGAACTTGCAATAGAAAACCATTAAATAATTTTTATCCGAGGAAATTTAATAATAATAATTATTAATTTACGTCATCATATTTAAAAAAATTTTCCACTTTTGTTTTCATTACTTTAAAATAAATATTAATAAGTCACTAGCGATATATATTACTTTAATATGATTTCTGATTGGTTTTCTAGGGTCGGAAGTGCCATTCCTAGAGGTTTTTCTCGTCACTATATTCTAGAACTTTTATCAGATCAACCCATGACAGGCAAGGAAATAATTGACAAAGCCATAGTTCAAACAGAAGGAAAATGGAAACCATCTCCTGGTTTAATTTATCCCCTATTAGGTAGATTGTTAGAAGAAGGACTAATAGAAGAGCATGAAAATGGAAGGTATAGAATTACAAAAAAAGGAGTATCCATATCTTCGGATATAAAGTATGCCCAAAATATAATACAAAAGCATCTTGATGTGGTATTTAGGATTGGAAATATGGGAAGATTCATGACAATGGATTTACTTGATAGAATATTTACAATAGGTTCAACACTTAGTTCCAATTTAAATAGAATGACTGAAGAAGAAAAAAACAAATATAAAGAATTTTTAGTAAATGAGCTTAACAAATTAAGTAAACAAGATAAACTTCAAATTCAAGATAAACTTCAAATTCAAGATAAAAAAATAGATGAAAATAACATACTTTAGATCCTCATGAATAATGATATCCTTAAAAAAGGGGCAGATTTTTTACTAAAAGGCGGAACACTATTATCCGAACCCTGTCAAGTTTGCAACAGCCTTTTGATAAAATTTAAAGGCGATATTATGTGTTTGAATTGTCAAAAATCAAATCTAAACACGGTAGAGTTAGAAAAAGTCACCGATCAATCATCTGAAGAAAAAAAAATAGAAACAATCCAAAAATCTTTGGGAAAAGATTACATAAATAAAATTATTGAACCAAAAGAAATAGAAAATTATAAAGATCTGTTGTCACAAATTGAAAAAACAATCACAATAAGAATACTTGAAAATAATAAAACAATAAGTATGGAAAATGATCCTGACAAACAAAAAAATAATTTGAAGGTACTTTTCCTTTATCTGAAAATATTAGAGAAAATAAAAAATATAGAATAAATTAAAAAAGGAATACCTGTAATACGATATTAACTATACATGGTTCCTTTGTTGATAACGGGTTGCGTATTTTGCTGATCTATAACAGTTTTAAGCATTTCTTCTAATTGTTTTTTTATTAACTTTCCTTTATTTTTTAATTTATCTACATCAATATTTAATTGATTGTCATTTAATTCATTTATCGTTTCAATTAAAATTGCGGCGGCTTCGGGATCAGGGATATTGGCAGTAGCAGGTACTATTAATCCTTTACAAGCAGTACCATTAGAAAGACATGCTGTAAGCAATCCACCAGCGATACCAGATATTATAGCAGTATGATCATTTTTTGGTCGTTTATAGTGATTTTTTTCTTCAACACTATCCATATAATCATTATTCAAAGTTTCAGACTGTTCTTTGAAATGATTTATTTCATTAACTTTGTAATCAACATCATCCTTACCTTTCTGCTTCTCATCAACCGATTCAGTCATAAATGTAGAATCAATTGTTTTGCCATCATGGGATAACACCAAAGACTTTCTATTAGGAGTAGGAATGCCCACCATAGGAATACCCTCTAATACAATAACTTCTCGTACTCCAAATTTTTTTGCCCAACGAACAACGATATTAAAAACAGAATAAATACCTAAACTAGATATAGGAATTTCACAAATCAATACACAGAGGTTTCCATGATCATCAGCATAAAGTCGAAAAGGATGTCTCAAAATTCCACCCACAAAAATAACCCCAGGCATAATATATTCAGACTCAACATACGCAATTTGATGTAAATTCAATTCCTGAATTATATAATTTGCACAGATCGAACCAACTAATCCAGGTCCAGGAAAACCCGCAATTAATAAAGGATTTTTTAATCGTGTAGATTTTTGTTGATATTTTTTTTGTTCTTTAGTTAAAGGGGTTACTTTTGTTTTTCCGTCTGAGATTGCATAATCTTGTAATCTTGATCCAGATTTTTTATCGCTCTTTTTTCGTTGAACTACCATATATATATTGATATAAAAATATATTAAAAATATTTCATTCTTAATAAAATAAAAATGAAAATGAAAATGACGAATAATTGAATTAAAAAAATACTACGTTTATCTTATTCTGTAATGCATATTAAAAAATCAACACGGGCAAAAAAGTTTTCAATAAATGAATTAAGATAGATCAAAGAGAGAAGATGATACATTTTTTAAAAGAAGCAATAATATATCAATAAAAATTATTTTAATGCCAACAAATTTGTGTGGAATCACACGTTTAAACAAAATGATCATCAATATTCCTAAAAAAGCCTACTGGAGGATCATAAAATTATAATGGGATATCGTATTAGATGATTTTTTTAAATACTCAAATTAGTAATAGAACCTTAAAGGTATCAATTAGAAAATATCATTAATGACAATATGAAAAGATATTAAAAATATTTTTAGTTGCAAATAAAAGAAACAAACAATCAACTATAATACGATATCAAAGTACATGGAATAACAGAAGAATAGAATATTGTAAAAATTTTTTAATCGATGTTAGATCTCTTGCATAATTAGAATAAACAGCCTTATGACCATTATTTTCTAATTAATCCGTTCTTTCATTGTTTTCATATAGGAGGTTATCTAAGAAACCATTGCTTTTTAAATCATTCACGGGTCTTACAGTAAAAGAGTTCGATGATATTTACAATAAAGAGATCGCAAAAAGATATGGCAAACATGAGATATAGCGATTATCCAAAAGAATGGGTACAAACAGAGGAAGAAAAGCTGGAGCTGGAAGACCTTTCAAGTTAGATAATAAAAATAGATTTCTCATACTACTTGTTTACTATCATCTCTACATAACCTACAC
>JBDUES010000035.1:0-5984 GCA_040297625.1 Candidatus Nitrosocosmicus sp.
TGCCAATATTGTCTAGCAATTTAGATTCGTCTTTTACTTCATTTCTAATTGTTTCCCTTAATTTTTTGTCTTGGGCTATAGAAAGCGCCAAGGAGTACCAACCTATGCTAATGAAACAAGCACATAATAGCACTAGGGAGTGAGCTGCTATCCCATAGGTTGGTTGAAAGGCAGAAGTTGAGAACGCAAGATCAAACATGACTATATCCATTGCAATAATTATAAGATAGTCTTTTATTTTTTCTACATCCATTTTTTTTAGTACATAATAAAATATCAAGCCAAATAATAGACTGTCGCCTATATTACCGGCTCTATAAATAACTCTTAGGTCAAAATTGTATGGTGAATTTAATGGTAATGAAAAAATAAATCCACTTCCAATCAGGAACAATATTAAAGGAATTGCCGTTAAGATCCAGAATCTCGTCCGTCCTGTCTTAAAATAGTAATAATAATAGAGTAAAAGGACTGCGCTAAACCACCTAAAGGTATTGTGAGGGTAAGAAGTGAGGGCTGAAATTATATCAGATAGACTTTTATCCGAAAATGGAAGAACTGCTATTGTAGTTTTCTCGGGATTTACTATTTGGTATTGAATATTGCCGCCATATTTTTTATCCTGTTTATATGGAAAATATGCTTTGGATACTGATCCCTGCGGTGATTTTTCAATTATCGTTTTCGTCAGCAATAATTCGTTAATGTTGTCTCCTACTAACGCTATTATCATTCCTATCGCTAGCAAGCCAAAGAGTAACATAAGATAATTCTTGTAATTAGTTTTATACCATGAAAAGAATTTGAAACTAATTGCAATCAAAATGGCCGTGGCAGACATTGCGCTAATAACATTAACCAGTGAATGATAAATCGTGTTATCACATAAGCTAAAGTGATATTTACAAGTCAAGAGATCTGAAAAGAACATGGTCCACAAAATACCTAATAATAGAATTGAGATCGATACTACGGATATGAATATTGTTTTAATGAAAAAAGATCTAGAATAAATTTCTTTAATTATACGTTTAGTATACGCTAAAAGAATAAAAGAACCTATACTAGTGATAACCATTGTAGTGACAAAGAGAATATCTTCTGAGGTATTGTTGTAAGGCAAAATCCGCCGTGTGGTTATTAAATCAATTATTATTATAATTAACATTACTGCAAAAGTTGTAATGGCTAATTTCCTACTTACTTTAAGTCTGGGAGAAAGAAGAAAAGTTTTACTCATACAACCACCCTAGATATCAATATAGTTTTTGTTTCATGTAAATTTATATAAATATATATGTTTACTATATAATTGCTTCTAGAAATGTTATTATGATCAAATGGGATTGGTAATTGTGTCCTTTGCAGCAACTTATTCTCATGTAAATTATTTTGGGTCAAAGACAGTATTACAGACAGACAAATCCTGATAGTATCAATTGCATACAAGGAAATATACTTGAAGGAGAAGAGACAGGCAATCTAGATCCAGTATTATATACATGCGAAAAAGTAATTGGAATAATGAATGAAATATGAAAGGAACAAAGAAGAGGATGATGATGATGGCGATAATCAATTTAACATCGCAGTAGATGGACCTTATAAAAAATTTTCAATGAACAAAATAATAAACAAGTAAATGGACTGCTTCTTGTTATTGAAATCATCCCTAAAGCAAGATCAAGGGTCAGCCTCCGTAAAAATTCCGATAATGGTGATTTAACTGAAGTATATAGAGCATGTGTAACAGATAACCCTCATGGCTACAATGAAATACATCCAGCAGAATGGAAAGCCAGACTCTCATATAATAATATATTTCAGTTATCTTTAAAATCACCTGTTTTAAATCACCTCTAAAAATATATCATCCAAACCATTCATCACCACTCTAGAATGTAATCAACTGGTACGAGAAGATGACTATTTATAAGTAAAAATGTAGTTTAATGATGAAATAGTTTGAAAATAGGTTTCATTACTCTTTTTACATTAATTTTGCTATTGATGTATGGTACTTGTTATATGCTTTCTTTTTCATTTCAAACATCATACAGTTCAGGAAAAATAACATTACCACCTTTACAAAATGGCTCTAATAGTTCTAAAGTAATAATTCTTGCTTTTGATGATTCACCAAAAAGTCAATTTACTTTAGCTAAACCCATTTTAGATAAATATGGATTTAAAGGTAGTTTTTTTACAGTTTGTACTTATGTAAATAATGCTATCAGTCGTTTTGGAATAGACTCTATGAATTGGCAAGATATCAAAACACTGCAGCAACAAGGACATGATATAGAATCACATACAATGACTCATACTTCTCTTGATAATAAATCGCAGCAGAATTTAGAATATGAAATAGGTGGATCAAAGCAATGTCTTTTGAATCATGGTATTAATTCTACAATTTTTGCATATCCTGCAAGTACAGGACACGAAAATGGCACAGTAATCAATGTAATTTCCAAATACTATGATTTGGCCAGATCTGGGGATGCACCTTTAGCATTTTTGCATTGTAATGGTTATAAAAAAGAGAGTGACTGTACACCTTTTAAAAATGGGAATGTAAAATATGAAAATAGATATGTTATTAAGAATTGGAGCGATCGTCCAAAGTCCCAAGGCGATAATCCAGTAGCTACACCCATGAACAATACACAGATGTTTGCACAATTTGTTCAAGAAGTAAACTTGCAATCAAAGTATAACAAAAATGGATGCATAAATGCAATTCCCATAGTTGTATACCATAACTTTTTGATAGATAAAAACTATATAGAACAACCAAATCTATCATTTACAGATGCAGGATTATTTTCAGATGAAATGAAGTATCTCCATGAAAATGGATTCAAAGTTTTAAAAACATCTGATCTCGGATATAACCCTACCACCAATTATATCTACATTAAAGGACCTATGGACATGCATATGAAAAATTGTTAAAATGGTGCTTTATTATTAGACAACAGCAATCAAGGCAAATCCTCGAGATTTAACAGTTATGAGGCGTTCATTTCCTAATACCATCGCATTATGTCCAGGCGGAATGGCTCCAACTTCGCCAGGACCAAATTCTTCTTCTGTCCCATCATCCATATTACTATTTTCAGGCGTCCAGAAACAATATAGTGTGTGTATGTTATAGTTGACAACTGTCCGTTTTAACAACTGGTCAAGATTGTTGGTGTGTGTGGTTATGTGTTGATTTGTATACTTATTTAGACACTCCACCGGTAGTGCTATTTAGCTTGATTATATTTCCAAATGTATTTCCGTTATCATTACTTGTCTTAAATACAGGCTCAAATGACCCAGTCTTATTTGTCCACCAAGTAACATAGACGCTGCTTGCAGAAGCTGCTATTTGGGTATTCTTATATATCGTATTTCCAGGATTAGGAGAGCTTAGGATAATTGTTTTTCCAAATGTTTTGCCATTATCTGTACTCTTTGCAAAGAACACGTTCCAGTGTCCTGTGCTATTGTCTGGCCATGCTGTATACACGTTATTTCCTGATGTAGATATGGGAACCAAAGGTCCTCCCGGGTCAGTCTTAATATGTTTAAATGGATTTTACGTGGAGGTGTTCCACCTGTGTTGGTTTGGGCTAAAACTAATGGTTCAAATATCCATAAAGATGTTGTTGCTGCAATGATGATTACAAATACTGCAAACTTTGTTGCTATAGTATTCATCCGGATTATAATTAATCGGTAGTTTATATTAAGCATTATTTAGACTAATTAAAAAAATTGAGTAAAAAGATAACCGTTTTTATTTACTAAATATGATCCGATATTTATTGAAAGTATTAATCCACTACATCGATAATATAAAAAATGTCCTTAATTGAATAACACTATAATTCCTTATAAAAAATATAAGGACAACTATCCTCGTTATTTATATAAATAATGCAAAAGAGAGAATAATAAAAAATATAGAAACAGATTCTATTAATTTTGATTTATCATTACTGTCATTGGAAAACCTTGACTTTATTTTTTTCTTATACTTTTGGTGATTAGGATGAAATTAATTTAATATTATTATTTCCATGAATTGCGAAAAGACAGATAATACTTTTATTAAGTAAATAGATATATCTAGATATTATGAATGATAGCGCATCTAATGCTTATGAAAATTTATTAAAAAGATACAATGATTTAATGAATCTAACATTAAATAAAGACTACATTATTAAAAATATTGCACAAAGACTCGAATAGACACTAAACCTATTGGAGATAGCATCGAAAGATGGTAACGAATTGAATGTAATAAAATATTCTATGGATGCCATAATTTATAGAAATATGTTAAAGTCACAACTATAACTCTAATACTCTACAAAGTCATTTTCTTCTTCTTATTTTTCTAAAAATATAGAACATCAAACTTTAATTATTAGATTATTATAATTCTATGCTATACAATATTATCTGTATTCATTACAATATAAATATCCTATTTATAGAATCAATCAAATTCAATTAAAAAAATGAAAAACAAAATAAAATCTCCAAATTAACAACTATAACTAGAAATAGTAAAAAAAGTTTGAGCTTTATAAACACTATTCAAATATAAAAATTGTGAATAAATCTGGATAAGTTAAAACAATTTCAATTATATTCAGCCAAAGATAAACATGATATTGCTGATGATTTGTTTTATGGATATATCAATTTTGAATCTGATGAGGAAATACCTTGAAGTTATGAAAATTATTGACCAATTAAAAAATCCTTTTGAAGAACTGGAAACATTATTAGTTTATCATGATTCTCCTGTTTATCATTAATTGCTAATTTAATATCTCCATACTTTTTTAAATCATCTATCAATAATTTCCAGTATTCTGACCTGTTATTTCTATAACTGCCAGTTACATTTTTGTTGTTGTTATTTTCATATTGATTACTGTTAGGATCGGGGATAGAATCAATATACACAGTATTATTATTTGTACATATTTCAACGAGTTGATTCATGTCTGTAATATCTTGCTCAGTAATTCCTTTGTGAATGAGATTGGATAATGTTGGTCCAATTGATGGTTGTAACCGCAACAGGATACTATCCCTCCTTAATTTATTATTTAATTGAGCAAGTTCCTCCTTTTTTTCTTGTACTTTGGATTCAAATCCAAGTTTATCGTCATATGCTCTTCCATATCTTTAAGGAATTTGGATACTGCTTCTTCTGATGGAATGTTATTGGCTTTTGCTATTTCTAAAATAGTATTATATAGTTGCTTTAACTCTTCGAGTCCTAACTTCATTTTTTCAAACTGGTAATAAATATTCATGGTTTGTTTATGTTGATTTGTTTGTTTATGTTGATTTGTTTGTTCATGTAAATATGACAGGTCCTTGTTTAATTCCATTTTTTGTCCATAAAGTATCTTTATTTCATCATTCTCTTTCTTTATTTTATCGTCAAGTGAGATGGCGCTTATATATTTCTCCATTATTTTCGGTGCGTCAAACCCATTTTTTTAAAATCATTTATAACCGAAGTAAAATTTTCAAAGTCATCTATTGTTATAGAGTATCTTTCCCATAGATCTCTTTAAATCATAGTACCAATCTATGTACTGCAAAACATATTTTTCTTCTTGTTTTAATATGCCAAGTTCTGCTTTGTTGCTTGATTCCTTATTCTAAATACATTTAGCTAACATCAACCAACAAATTCTGTGAAATGGTCCACCTATAATCAATCTCTTGTTAGAAGAGGCGAAATCTTGCTAGGATTCGATGTCATTGACAACTGGGATACTGAGCTAAAAGAGATGAATAAAGATAAAGTAGGCGAACCATTTCATTATCCAAACACATTTCTTCTTTTACTTGGATATGCTAAAGTGTACTTTCATCTGCCATACAGACAGACCGAGGGTATTGCGCAAGGACATGCTAAAGGGAAAGTGCCTTCCATTCCAGATTACACTACAATAAGC
>JBDUES010000036.1:0-42755 GCA_040297625.1 Candidatus Nitrosocosmicus sp.
GGAGTAGAAACGGATTTCCCAGAACAGCTATCCGCGTTACCTTATAAAAAGAAAAAGAATCAACAGGATCTATCCCAAGAAGAAAAAGAGTATAACAAAATTCATTCCAAAAAGAGAATAGTGATAGAGCATACCATCTGCAGGTTGAAAAAATACAGGATAATGAATGATGTATTTAGAAATAGGTTAAGAAAATACAACAGGATATCAGACATAGTATCGGGTCTGGTAAACTATAGAATGATTAACCAGTCTCGGTAAAAACAGATACACCATCCATACTTGAAAGTGTAGATTGTTTCTAATTATGCAAGAGATCTAGTGAAGAAAATAAAAAATTATTACTTGGAAAACTTTATTTTGTTTTGGTTATTATCTTTATTATTATCATTATGAATGAATGCTTTGATCTACTGTTGCTCTATTACCGCATTTATTGGACATTGTGAAAATAGCAGATTTAATCCATCCTGCAATTAAAGAGGTTGCATCAAAAGTGGGATTTGTTACCTCTGCTTTTTGCTACCATATGCTTTTTTATGTTTTTTTGCAAAAGATGAATTGTCTGCAAATGATGCAGTGAATAATGCTAGAGATATTTGTTTTTTTTGTTATTGTAATCATTATATCCAATATAATATCAAATTTATACAATATTACAATTCTTAACAAAATCACTCCATGTCTCTATTATTTATCAACTCTTAAATAATTAGACATATATTTTCATTCTTAAAGGATATAGAATTTTTTAGCGGTATTTAAATAAAATAAAGTTACAAACACAAATATTTTTTTCCTAAAAAGGATGGTAAAATAATAAAATCATCCAAATTAATTTACTATTAATCTATATTTTTATATATTCAATAATGTATCATATTTATTTTGGATGACCTTAAAAATTTCGTTTAAATGAAAACTGATAGTATTGAACCTGTTGATTCAGAAAATCATTCCAAAAGTACCAAAACATTTACTGAAATTACCATAGTTGGCCAAGATAAAAAGGGAATTGTTGCTGATATTACTAAATATATTTTTAAAAATGATGGTAATATTGAAAAGATAAATCAAAATGTTGTAAAGGGTCTTTTTGGAATGCATTTGGAAGCGTCTTTCCAAAAAATCGATAAACCCAAAATGAAAGAAGAATTGGCGGATTTATCTATTCGGTTAAAAATGGAGATAAAGGTTCATTTCCATGAAGAAAATAAAATTAAAAATGTTGCAATATTTGTAAGCAAAGAGGATCATTGTTTATTAAAAATTTTAAATTCTGTTTCAAAAGGCGAAATAGTTTCAAATATATCTATTATAATAGGATCTGATGAAAGGTTAAAACATATTGCTGATTCACATTCTATTCCTTTTTTTTATATCGACCATGTAGTTCACGATGAAGCTGAAGATAAAATATTGCAATTAGTAGATCAATTTGATATCGATCTTATTGTTTTAGCTAGATATATGCGAATATTGACACCTAATTTTGTATGGCGTTATCCGAATAGAATAATAAATATTCATCCTTCGTTATTGCCTGCTTTTCCTGGTGCATTGGCGTATGTTCAAGCTTATGAAAGAGGGGCAAAAATAATCGGATGTACTGCACATTTTGTAACCGAGGATTTAGATCAGGGTCCAATTATAATTCAGGAGTCATTCAAAGTTTTACCTGGTGATACATTGGAAACAATTAAAAAAAAGGGTCAGTTAGCTGAATCTACTGCATTATTGGAAGCAGTAAAGCTCTTTTTAAATGATAAATTAGAAGTTTATTGGGGAAAAGTAAACTATAAATAATTAAATGGATTTTTATATCACAAAGTATCGCTTTTCATTTGTTGTTGTATGGTTAAGGAAATAAAAAATTTAAATCAATATAACTTTTCTAATCTGGTTGTTTATTCTAGTATTAATACAGCTATTATTCCACTGGGCTCAACTGAACAACATGGAGAACATTTGCCTTTTTCCACCGATACTGTAATTGTAGAATATATATCTAAAATTATTGCACAAAAAACCAACTCTTTTTTACTTCCGTCACTTTATTACGGTGTATCTTTTGAACATGAGCCTTTTTTTAATATCTCTATAAATTATAATACCCTCTTAAATTTTATTTCCGATATTTGTGTATCTTTATTTAAACAGGGAATTAATCGTCTATATGTTATTAATGGACATCACGGGAACATAGGTTTACTGCAGTATGTTGGACAACAAATTTCAACAAAATATCCTATAAAAGAAAAATTCTTTTATTTTATTAATTATTGGCAGATGCTAGACAAAAATTTTGATCATGCTGGTGAAGTTGAAACATCTCTTATGTTATTTATATGCCCAGAATTAGTTAGGATGGATTTATTGAAAAAGGGATTAGAATTGGATGAAAAAAATAACAATATTGATAAAATTGGAATAAATATGTCTATTAATAATCCTGGAGGATTTATTAAATTTACTAAAAATGGTATTTGGGGCAATCCCTTTAACTCCTCATCTGAAAATGGAAAAATAATGTTATCGTGCATTACGGAAAAAATCTTACTATTGATTTCGGATGAATATTACAAATAGTCTATCAGTCATGCCTCTAAAAAATAAATTTATAATAGAGCCTTGATTTGATAAACATTAGGTTAGATAAAAGTTGTCAGTAGATATGGCTGTAAAGGTTCTGGATGAGAGCCTTGGTAAGGATGTATTAATTAAGTTAAAAGGTGGCAAAGTTATTAGAGGGAATTTACAAGGTTTTGATCAGCATATGAATTTATTATTGGAAAGTTCTGTTGAAATCCTAGAAGGCGGTAAATCTGATGATATAGGAAATATTGTTGTAAGAGGAGATAATGTAGTGATTATATCTCCGCCGCAGTTTAAATAATTTTATCAAAAAATAGGAGGTAATACGGATTGACAAAAGGAACTACATCAATGGGTAACTTTACCCGAAAAAAAACACATATTCGCTGTAGACGATGTGGTTACAATTCATTTCATAAACGTGGTAAAACTTGTTCCAAATGTGGATATCCTGATTCCAAACTTAGAAAGTATAGTTGGATAAAAAGACGGGTAAAATGATGTTATATCTTTTAACCATGTAACATACAGTATTTTTATTAAACTATTGTATATGAAAGTATAGATGTTTAGTTTTTTAATTATTTTGGGCTCTATTCTCTTAGGAATTATTTGCTCTTTATGTATAAATCGACTTTTAATAGTAAAAAAAGAAAATAAATCCAAGTCATCTAACGATGTTAAATCTGAATTAAACAATCTTGTATTTGAAAAATCTATTGCATTAGAAGCATTGAATAAAATTAACCAATATTTTGAAGAAAAAAAAATAGATGTGTATGAAAAGGATAGACTTTTGTTAAAGTATGGCAAACTTTTAGACCATTATGATGAGCGAATTTTCAAACTACAGCCTATTTTCGAAGTCCAAGAGATTTATGAATATCGTAAGCAATTGTATTCTTTAATATCTGATTCTATTGCTAAATTAGACGAAAGATTATCTAATATTTCCAATAATTTTAATTATAATCAAGAGAATGATACAAATATTAATAAAATAGATAATACAAATAAAACGAATTTCTCTTATATTCCGATAACTCGAAAAATAACTACTACTGGTAAATCAGACTTAACAAATAGTGATACTGATTCTTTGCTATCATTTGATAAATCTAAAAAAAAAGATGTGAATTTGGTAAATTCCACCAATAAGAATTCTATGATGTTTTCTACTGTTGTTGGAAAAACTGTTGATACAAATGACAAAAATGATGCTGATGATGGTGATTATGAATTAAATGACGTATCGGATACAAAAAAAGATGATTTTGGAGATTTCAATGTAGAAGAAATAAATAAAATCCAAAAAGATGTTTTAAAAATATTGCAAAGATTGGAAAATCCTTCTGCTAAAATATGATTTTTTATATACGTTGTTGTTTTTATTTTACTTTTTGCACAGTTTAAATATTCTGGTATCTACATCTCACAATTAGTCGTTATGTTAAAATCATCAGACAATACTCCATGGACTACTTTGGAAAAAAGCTTTGAAAAAATTACTGAAGATATCATTTGCAATCATATCCATAATGAATCTCTCCTTATAGGATTAGGTAGTGGACGAGCTGTTTCTAAAATTGTGAATAGTTTATCTGATTCCATTATTAAAAATTGTGATTTTATTTGTACATCCCTTCAAATAAAAATTGATGCAGAAAAAAAAGGATTAAAGGTTTTGGATGAGACAAAGATACCCTTTTTAGACCTCGTTATTGATGGTGCAGATCAAATCGACAAAGATTTTTTTATGATAAAAGGTGGAGGGGGTGCTTTATTAAGAGAAAAAATATTATATCATTCTTCAAAAAAGACAATTATTATAGGGGATTTTTCCAAGTTTGTTCATAATTTTTCGATGCCCCTTCCTTTAGAAGTTCTTCCTTTTGGCCGTACGGCTGTAATATCTTTTTTAAACGAAATAGGAGGTAAACCTATTCTTCGAACCTTGGAAAAAGGTTATCCCTATTTGACTGAAAATGGGAATATTATTATGGATACAATGTTTGATGATTTTGACAACGTAATGGATTTAGAGAAAAAAATACATAAAATACCTGGTATTTTAGAAACGGGATTTTTTATAAAACCTGCTTCAATTTATTATAAGGCATTAGAGCATGGAAATTTTAAAATATTTGATAAGTTTGAGAGACCTGATTTATGTGTTCGTCATTCAATATGAATTAATAATTTATCATGTTGTAGATTATGTGAAAGGATTTTGAGATGCAAAATTCTTGTGATCTTTTAATAACAAACGCAAATTTAGTGATACCTAAATTTGGAATTATAAATACAAATATTCTTATTGAAAATGAAAAAATCAAAGATATAACAAATTCTATTGATAATATTTCTTTTTCAAAGAAAATTAATGTTCAGGAAAAACTTGTTTTGCCTGGTTTGATTGATCCTCATATTCATTATGGAGTTTTTTCGCCTATAGATCAATCTTCACAAACGGAATCTCGTTCCGCTGCAATAGGTGGTGTCACTACAATAATACGCATGTTAAGATTGAATGAATCTTATGAACAAAAAATATCTGGACAGCTGAAGGCAAGTGAAAATAATCATTTTATTGATTATTCTATACATGCTTCAATTCTAAACCCAAAGCAAATTGATGATATCCCTTATCTTTGTAAGATGGGAATAACCTCATTTAAACTGTATATGAATTTAGGATCTACAGATAATAGGATATTGATGGATATGAATCCTTATAAATATAAAATATTGCCCCAATATGTTAACGTATCGGATGATCTTTGCAATGAGGTACTGCAAAAATCATCCTATTTCCATAATTCGGTAGTTTTAATTCATGCAGAGGATCACATTATGTGTTCTGATTTAATTAATAAAAATAGATCTAAAAACTCTATAAATAACGATGATATATATTCTGAGAATGATTATAATGGTTTAGATCTTTGGTCCAAATCTAGGCCACCAGAAAGTGAAGTAATTGCAATTAAAAAGATTATGAATCTTGGTAGAAAATTTCAATCTAATTTATACTTTGTACATATAGGCTCGAATGATTCTCTGGATGCAATTTTGATGGAAAAACAGGCTGGTGGCTGTAATGTATACATTGAAACATGCCCCCATTATTTGACTCATTCTAGCGAATACAATAATCTTAAAGGAAAAGTTGTTCCCCCATTACGTTCAAAAAATGACATTGCAAGTTTGTGGGTAGCTTTGAGAAATGGTGTAGTGGATACTATTGGTACCGATCATGTTGCAAATGTTTTGAATTTAAAATATGGAGAAAAAAAAGACATCTGGACATCTCTTGCAGGTTTTCCCGGCGTTGCAACCATGTTGCCCGTTTTATTACATTATGGTGTTAATTCAGGACAAATTTCTATTGAAAAAATAGTAGAACTAACTAGTTATAATGCCTCCAAGATTTTTGGAATGTATCCAAAAAAAGGTGTCATTCAAAAAGATTCAGATGCTGATCTTGTTGTAATTGATTTGGATTTAATTAAAAAAGTAAATCCAGATGTTTTACAATCATCATCTGATTATAGTATTTATGATGGTTATGTTTTACAGGGGTGGCCTTTACTTACTATTTCTAGAGGAGAGGTGATTGTGGAAAATGGTGTTGTATATGAGGATAAAGTTGGACACGGGAAATTCATTAAAAGAAATGTGCCTATTATGAAATAAACTTTGAATATATTTAAAAATATTTTTTTAATTTATGGGAATGGTATTATATCATTTCTAAAATTATTTTTTTTCCCATTATCGGATTGATCTGAAGAATGTGAAGTTAGTGGTAAAAGGAATGGCATATCTTTCGACTTATCCTTGTTATTGCTATTGTCTTGATTCTCTTTCGACTTATCCTTGTTATTGCTATTGTCTTGATTCTTGTTATTTGTAGATGCATTGATAATTTGATAATTTCCTATGGCAAAAATTATAATTGCTATCAACATTGAAATAATACTGTAGAATGTGATACCTCGATTCATTTATGTATAATTGTTTAAACTAATTTATCTATAAATGGATTTTGATAAATATTTCTATATTATAGTTTGAAATCATGTTCTATTATAATATAAATATATTTCCCATATGATTTAGGGCTTTTGTGAAAGATATGTTATATTAATTATTTGTGATGTTGTGTGGTCTAGTGATCCTTTAATCGTTGTATATGGTGGAATAAGTAGTGGAACGAGATTACCGCCTATCTTGATATATGTTTGTGAATATGATTCGCATAAATTGATGGTTAAAATAATAGTTAGAATGCTAAAATAGGTAAAGATTGTTAGTATATAATTAATCATAATAATGTTATACTATAATTTAGTAATAGAAGTATTTATTTATTTATTTATTTAACTTTTTAAATGAGCGATATTTGAATATATTTATTTTGAGAAATTATAAATTTAAGTGGTTATAATAAGGTTAATTAAGTTGATATATATTTTTTCTAATCAATCAACCACTTCCACTGAATATTCTCTATTTATTTTTTTAGTTAATTTATCGGCATCAATTTTTGATTTTATTTCTACGATATATCATTTTTGGAAAGTTTTTGATTATTCAAAAATTGCAAGGAAGTTTATTGCTAATTTTTTCTTTTTGCTCAATCAGATATAGAGAATGTCTGAAGAATCTGTTCTTGAAGCCAATGAACTCTTTAAGAGTTATTTCTCCTCAGCAGGCGAAACTCCAATTTTAAAAAAAATTAACTTTAAAATTAAATTAGGTGAATTTGTGTGTATTGTTGGTCCATCCGGTAGTGGAAAATCCACTTTATTGAATATTCTAGGTACTTTGGATAGACCTACATCAGGAAAGCTTTTCATAAATGGTATAGAGGCATTTTCTTTAAATGATCATGATCTCGCTTTTTTAAGAAACAAAAAGATCGGATTTGTTTTTCAGTCTTATAATTTGATAAATCGAGCTTCGATATTAAAAAATATAGAAATACCTTGTATTCTCTCTGGAGTAAGTAAAAAAGAACGGTTAACTCGAGCTTTTAAAATAATGACAATGTTAGGAATAAACGATAAAGCTAATTACAAACCAAATGATTTAAGCGGTGGCCAACAGCAAAGAGTAGCAATTGCAAGAGCATTAATGACTAATCCTTCCATTGTTCTTGCTGATGAGCCCACAGGAAATTTAGATACAAAAACTGGAAATGACGTTTTCAATTTGCTCAAAATGCTATCTTCCAAATATCGTACTACTATTATAATGGTGACTCATAATCATGATTTAGCTTTGAAGACCGACAGGATAATTTATTTAAAAGATGGAGAGATAGAAAAAGAAGAAAATCTTTTAAAATAGCATAGAATATTAATAAATTGCTAATTAAATTTATTTTTTATATTACTGAAAAGTCATCCGACTCATCAAATGCCAATTCACAGGCACTGTTTTCACAATGTCTTAATTTGGCTAATTTTTGATTTTATTATTGGAATTAATTTAAATTTTATTTATTTGACCAAATATATAATTCAATCATAGTCAAAATAAGGCTCTAAAATTAGATGCCTTTTCATTGTTGTAATGGTTGCAAATAGATTTAACCATTGTTGAACATGCTTCAGCTTACAATTTTTCTTTTGACATGGAAAGTAATCACAATCAAAACACTCCGCTGTCATGTATTTTTGATGTATTATATTGTCCTTTCAGTAAATGCTTTTTTCATTCTTTTGTATATAAAAAAATGAATGTGATGTTTTAGTTTCAAAAACTTACAAGATTGTGATGTATACCATGTTCCCCCACCATCTGTAGAAATAGGTTGTTTGTCATACTATTTTCTACAACATTAGGCAAAAAACGTTCTGCCACAGAAACATATTCCGCTCTTTTGATATGTTTGATGCAAATTTCCTTATTCTCTGGTTAGATAATAACCTATATCATAACCATACCTATCCCGAGACAACCTTTTTGATTCGAGTTTCATCTTTTCGTATACAAGAATAAATTCAGATCTTTACCCTTTTAAAAATAATCTTTCTGTTGATTTGTACTTTTGAATCCAAACCTTCCTTTATGGACTGCATGACTTTTTTTTAAAAATTTTTATACAAAAAGATATTGCTTTGGATGTATTTCTTAAAGAAAAGCGGCTGAAATATTGCTGTAAAGAATATGCCATATCCTCTGGTTTGGCCCTTTTTCTTACCTGACTTATCATTGATTATATCTTTACATAAATCTATATCTTTTTCCTAAACTTTATAGACTCCAAAATGATCTCAATTGGTATATATAGAAGAGTAAAAGTCAAAGTTATTTGATTTTTAAAATTTATAGATCCATTCTTTTTGAATCTATAAATCAAAGACCTGTTTTATAAATTAAATATTTATTATATCGATACCTGTTATGAAATATAAATGAAAAAAGATTTTATAGTTGCTAAAGTTGAAGCCTCCACGGACGGTTCTCCATATATATATGTGACATTTAAAGACCAAAATGAATACTATAAATCTGGAGATAAGCAAACAAATCCTTTTGGTCCTAATGTAATGGCCTTTACTTCCCCTGAAGATTTGATGAAAAACTTGCCTAAAGCCATGTCAAATATTACAAATATGTTTGGTGGTGGAAGCTCAATAAGTGACTCTCCAACATTTAAAGTTACTATGAAGGAATATGATGAATTAAAAATAAAGGTCGGGGATAAAGTTACAATAGATGTACAAAAATTTGAGCATAATGATGTTTGATATACTCTTTTTTGTTGTCTTTATCAATAAATAAATTCAATGTTCATGTTCACCCTCATCATCTATTGTTTTTTTACCCAATTCCACTAAATCATGTTGTTTCTTATCCTCTTCGGTTGTCATTATTGACCCGCATATAAAACAAAAATAACTATTTGTTATCCGGGACAATGATTTATCATTAGATGCTATATTTGTTCACCTCTTTCTAAATTATTATTGTGATTGTCTCTATTTAGATGAGGGATATTCTCATTGTTATTTCTTTGTTCATATTTTTCTCTATGACAATTGTTCATTTATAAAATAGTCTAGAATCAACAGCTTTTATATTTTATTTATATTACAAAGAAGTTATTTATGCAATAATAAAAAAATAATTATCAAATCAATAAAATGCATATCTGTATGAATATATTATGCGTGCAGAGCAAAAATTGCGAGTTTATATTTTTATTATTGAAATGCTTTGTTGCATGATTCGAAATACAGTTATAGACACACCTCATTCATAGCAAACTAATTAAGTTATAACTATTTGCGTTATATCCTTACGAATGAAACGTTAACAAAAAACGATTTACAGAATCATGCAACAAAGCATTATTGAAATAAATTGTGGTCATATTTTTTAAAGAATCTGTTTTACATCATGATTTTCTTACATAAAAAATACTTTTTATTACCTGAATTTTTATATTTATGTATAATGTTTTGTTCTGAGATGAAGTAAGACATACTCAGAAAAAATTCAGTAACATTAATGAAATATATATTGTATGTTATACATATTGCTGAATTTGATATCATTCAGTGTACCTGGAATAATCCACATTTACTTTATTTAATTTTTCTTGATTGATCTGTTTTTTTATTAATATTATTTTTTTAAATTTGTGGTCTTGTATGATTTATGGATTACATAAAAAGAGTGACAAGATATTATAAATGCCGCAAGGGTCATTTTAGTGGCGAAATCTAAATTCCATGGTGTTTCAGGATTAGGGTATTTTATAGCTAATTCATCTAGATTTGTTGTTTTATGTAATACATTGATTGTTATCAATGATCCCCATACTGTAAAATTGTAAACAAATTCATAAGCTGATACAACAATCAAAATTACTGCTATTGTTCCAAATATATCTTTAATTATTTTTGGAATATTTTCTACCCTTTTAGTACCAATTTTGGTAACACAAAACCATGACAATACTGAAAAAACTGCTAAATAAGTTACTAGTTTACCACTTCCATTAAAAAACAAGTCATTTTTAACAATTATTTCACCTACACTTATTGTACCTTTATTTTTATAGTCCATCCAGCTCCAGTACATTCCAAATGATGTTATGTACAACATCATGAATGCTGAAAAATAAAAAATAATTATGTAAATATGACGAGAATCTAAATGAGATAGATATTTTAAAACCGGTTTGTTCATGAATGATTTTAAAAAAAATCAAAAGAGATATAAAATTACCTTTTTTAGTTATGATTGCTGTCTGCAGTGCCTTTTATATGCATTAAAAGTTTGATGGCATCTTTTTCTTTCAAACTTTTCTTATTATTTACAATGTATTCTTTAAAATTTTCAATTTGTTTGTTTTGTGATGGAAACGTCTTTTTCGATTCATCTATTATGTCGTTATATGTTCTGTATGGGAAATAGGTTTTTTTTGCTATCCCTAGAATATTTTTCCTTGTCTTTATATCAATTATTTTATTTTTTTGAGCTAAAAATAAATTATATCTTATATCGATTAATGCATCTGATTTATACCCTGAATATCCTGTGAATGTAACTGCGACTTCATCATCTGAATCAACCACTCCTTTTAAAAATAGATCAAATATTTTTCCAATTCCCATCATACCAAATTTATTTAATTCAACTGCCCTGAGTGCTCCTAAACTAGAAGAACCAAAAACACTTACATCTTTTTTTCTTAATAGATTGTAAACTTCGATAGGTGTAGGTGGGTAATCCTGCAGAAAATATCCATCAATTATTCCAACAACTTTTACACTACTTGGTATCAATCGTAAAAGATCCCCTTTTTTAGCAGGTGGTCTATAGTCTGCATCAAGAATTTCTTTTGCTTTTTCTATTGACATTGTCGGACCTAGAAAAATCACAGGTTTAAACATTTTTTAAAAGCCTCTTTTGCTCTACTACCTACTATTGATTTATTTACCTTGAATGTTTCTAATCCTGGTACTATTGCCCTTACTACTGGAATATTTAACTTTGGGTTCGTCAGATCAACTATTATTGCTTTATTCAATCCTTTTTCCTTTAACTTTGCTAAAGTGAGTTTTATGTCATCTAAAATATCTTCATTATAAAAAGATTTTATATCGGAAAATTTTATATTTTTTGTAGATTTTATAAATTGCCAAGAGCGTTTGTCGTCGCTATCATCGAAATCGTACTTCATTTTTCTTAGATCGTCCCTTGAACCTTGAATATTAGCTGCTCGTGATTGTGATACCTCTGTAATAGCCCTAATTAATGCAATTCTTGAATCTGGATGTGTTCCATGACCTTCAACCAAATACCCGTAATCATGATTTATCCATTCAACACTACTTGCAATGAATGTTGGTATACCAATATCAGTAGTAATATCTTTGACATTTAATGAAATTTGACAGTTTTCAAATCTTTTTATGAGTTTTTTAGCCGTTTCACTATCTACATCATTTAAATCAACATCCGGATATATTCCATTATCGTCAATAAATTTTTTTGACGATATGGTGTTTATTTTTATACCTCTCTGAATGAAAGAATTTTCTATGGTTTTTAAAATATGATATTGGAATGCGCTTGAAACGAATTCGGATATACTTATTGAATCTCTTTCTATAACTTCACATAATGCATGACAAATTGCTTCCTCTATGACATTCCCCGATGCCAATCCATTAGTATGATAAAAAGAATAGGGATTCAATGAAGGTGATTTTGGCATATATTTAAAAATTGCTAATGACGCAGGAACCAAAATATCTTTTTCATTTAAAAGATCAAATCCCGTGCAATAATCCATTATCATTTTTTCATCCAAAGAAAAAGATAGGGGTTCTATTACTTCATCATATTTTAAAATATTATAACTTTTTGACAATTCTTGATAACTTCCTTGTATTAATTTATTTGTATAATTTCTTGGTAATGATGAAAATCTTTCAATACTCTCCATGATTGCACTGGCTTTTGCATGATTTTTGGTAGGACCCTTTCCACCATATACCCATATATAATCTTCGGTTCCCGGTAATACTGCTGAATAGTTGGGTATTTTTAATCTATCCATATCTGTTATATTTGCTATTCTACTAATTCCTATTTCATTTATCATTGGATTTACTTTTTCAAGAGTTATTTCCACGGGTTGTATTCTTGAAGTTCCATAGGGGGTCCATTTTATCCTTGATTTTAAGGTTGACAATATATTATTTTCCAATTAATGTTAATAACTTGATGGTAATCAAATATTATTTTAATTGTTGTTTTCCTTTTTATTTTGGCTTTATTATTTTTCCAGTAATATTTTTTTGTATAGTTTTTAGTTTTCAATACGTGAGAATGACAATATTATGTAATAACTAGGATTAAGTATTTATATTATAAATTCTTTTGAGCAATTACTTGAATTCTAAAAATATGGAAGCTGAGATTATTAGCGAAATTTTGCTAAAAGCAGCTAGTGAACCTGAATTCAGGAAACGATTGATAAAAAACCCTGAAAAAATCTTAGAATGTTATAGTATTTCAAGGGACGCAAAATATGTAATTCAGAAAAGCATTAGGGATCTGATACAATAATCATCAGTTTTTTTTATTAAATACTGATATTGCAGGTATATATAGAGTATATAATACATTTTAGAATAAATATAAAAAAGAAGATATTATTTGGTCTAGAGCGAAAATTTTTTTTCTAAGTATGGCTGTTATTTTTTATTATAATTGAACAATCCTCCAGCTTTGACTATTTCCGATATTATTTTGCTAAATGGTTTTATTTTATAGGTTTCGTTATTTTTTGTCATATTTTTTATTGTATTATTTTCAAGATCTATTTCCAATTTGTCCTTGTCGTCAATTTGCTCGAGGACGTTTTCATCAATTTCAATTGGTAATAAATATCCACCATCAATAGCATTTCGATAGAATATTCTTGCAAAAGAGGGCGATAAAATCGCTCGTATTCCTGATTTTGAGAGAGCTATTGGTGCGTGTTCTCTACTGGAACCGCATCCAAAATTATGTCCAACCAACAAAAAATCTCCATCTGAAATTTTTTTTGTAAAATCGGGGTCTATTCCTTCCATAGCGTGGAGTGCGAGTTCTTCATGATCATGAATTTTTAAATATGGACCAGGAATGATAACATCTGTATCTATATTTGCTCTGCTGTATTTATGAACTGTTCCCTGTACTATCATTAAATATCCCTTGGATCTGTTATCTTTCCAGTTAATGCAGAAGCTGCAACTACCATGGGCGATGCAAGATATGTTTGAGACTCTACATGACCCATTCTTCCAGGGAAGTTTCTATTTGTTGTACTTATACAAATTTCGTCTTTTCCCAAAACTCCCATGTGAGCACCGCAACAAGCACCGCAAGTAGGTGGACCAATTACTGCACCTGACTCCATGAAGATAGTTGCAAGACCTTCTTTGATTGCTTTTAAATATATTGATTGGGCTGCAGGAAGTACCTCTGTTCTAATTTTAACATTCTTTCCCTTTAGTATTTTAGCAGCCGCTCTGAGATCAGATAATTTAGCACCAGTACATGAACCTATATATGCTTTATCTATTTCGGTATTCTGAATTTCTCTTACTGCTACAACATTTTCTGGAGAAAAAGGTTTTGCTACAGAAGGCTCAATTTTATCACATTCATATTCGAAAACTTCTTTAAACTCTGCATCTGCATCTGCTTTAATTATATTAAAATTTGATTCAGTTCTTTGTTTTAAATATTCTGTAGTGACATTATCCGGTTCGATTATACCATTTTTGGCCCCTGCTTCGGTTGTCATATTGGTTAGAGTTAATCGCTCTTCCATTTCCATTTCATTTATAACATTTCCTGCAAACTGCATTGTTTTATAATTTGCCCCGTCTGTCCCGATATCGGATATTATGTTTAAAATAATGTCTTTTGCCATTACATGGGCAGGTTTTTTCCCAATTATTTTAAACAACAATGTTTCGGGAACTCTAAACCATATTTTCCCGTGTGTTAATACGTATGCAATATCTGTATGTCCTAATCCAGATGCAAATGCTCCCATTGCACCGGTGGTATTTGTATGGGAGTCTCCACCTACGTAAACCTCTCCAGGTAAGATTAATCCTTCTTCATGAGATAGAGTATGACAAATCCCATACTGACCCATACCATATTTAAAATGTTTTCGGATACCGTTTTTCTGAGCCCATTTTGTTAACTGTATGACGTTATCGGCAGATATTTTATCAGAAGCAGGAACAAAGTGATCTTCTGAGATCCATACTCTATCGGGATTCCATATTTTTTCCATAGGTATACCATTTTTTTCTAATTCTTTGAAAACCTTTATCACTCCAGGACCAGAAACATCGTGAATCATTACTTTATCTACATCTGCAAAAATAATATCTCCAGGTGATACTTTGTTACAAGTTGATGCATGGGATAATATTTTTTCAGTGATCGTCATTCCCATATTAATATCATTACTTTGGTGATGTAAAGATTAATACTTTTTGAATTTCAATCATAACTAAATTTCAAGAAATAATTATTATATCGATATATAATCAACTAATTATTATGTTCCTGTATACACATTGCAGATAATTCCTTTAAAGCTAGATATCGAATCAGAAAATTTTAATTTGTATGATAAACTTCTTGATAATAAAAATGATATAAAGTTTCAGAATGGGGATTTATTGATAATATCTAGTAAATATCTTTCAATTAGTGAAGGCAGGATAAAAAAACTTGAGGATGTACAACCAAGTATTGAATCTGTTAGGCTTTCAAAATTATATCATATCAATTCAAAATTAATGGAGTTAATTGTAAGAGAGTCTGATGAAATTTTCGGTGGTTTATATGGGTTTGTTTTAACTATAGTTCATGGAATTTTGTCTCCTAATGCTGGAATAGATAAATCAAATATTCCATCAGGGAAAGTTGTTTTATATCCGAAGGATCCGTATCATTCAATAGAAATTCTGAGAAATAAATTCTTTATTGATTTTGGAATAAGAATATCTTTTATTTTATCTGATAGTCGGATCCTTCCAATGCGTATTGGCACCGTAGGGATTGCTCTTGCATGTTCTGGTTTTGAACCTATTATTGATTTAAAAGGTACAAAAGATTTATTTGGTAATGTTTTAAAATTTACTTCACAAAATTTAGCTGATTGTCTTGCTTCTTTAGGTGTATTGATTATGGGAGAATCAAATAAATCTACGCCTGTAATATTAATTAGAGACGCAGATCTTAAATTGAGTGATAAAAAAATATCTTATAATTCATTGGGAATAGAGAGCAAGTTTGATATCTACATCAGAGGGCTATCTTTACATTGTCAAAAATAAAAAAAGTAAGCAATTCTTTAAATTATAAATAATCAATTAACATTATAACAAAATTGATTGGAGATATTTGTCTATGACTGAATTTTCTACATTATATCCTAGAAGAATTAATCTTTTGCAGGGGATTCAAAATTTGATAAAAAGGGAAGAAGTGGAGCTAGATCAATTATTTTTAATGGTTCAAATAAAAAAAGATGAAATAGTCAATACCCTGATCTCAGAAGGATTTAAAATGGTAAAGTTTGAAAACAAAAAACCTTTTCAAATTGGGAATGGTTTCTCTAAAAAATTAACCAAACCATGGGAAATGCATGTGAGGTTATTGGATTTCAATCAGGGATTGATCGGAATTCATGCGGAGGTAGAAATCTCCAGAAAATATTTTCAACATATAAAATCTGTAAGAGTTCCGGTTGTTTATGAAATTGAAACTATTTTAAAAAAACATCGTATAGAATATCAATTATGGCATTCATATATTAAAGATTATATAACAAATATTATAGATGATCATTACATTAAATTAAAATCTCCAAAAATTCCAGCTATGCCGTGGATAGGCATGGTTGGATTCATCAGTGTTGTTGCTATTTTATATGGTTTAAAGTTTTTTATGGTTCTTAAATAAATTGAAACAATTTTCTAATAAAATTAACAAAATTTTTATTATAAAAAACACAAATTAATATCAAAACTAATGGGAATTCCAGAGAAAATCAAGGCCATTCAAGATGAGATACATAAAACACAAATTAATAAAGCTACTGAATTTCACATTGGCCTTCTAAAAGCAAAAATTGCAAAATTAAAAAGAGAGCTCGATGAAAATGCTCATGGAAAAACTGTTTCAACCGGCGGTGGAAGTGCGGGTTTTGATGTTAGAAAAGCAGGCGATGCTACCGTTGTTCTTATTGGTTTTCCTAGTGTGGGTAAATCTACATTACTAAATTCAGTGACCAATGCAAAATCCAAGACCGGTGCTTATTCTTTTACTACATTAACTGCGGTTCCGGGTATGTTAGACTATAATGGTTCACAAATTCAAATATTAGATCTCCCAGGAATTATAGAAGGTGCTTCTTCAGGCAAAGGGCTTGGAAAAAGAGTACTATCTGTTGCTAGGAATGCAAATTTGGTTTTGATGATATTGGATGTTTTTCAAATTCATCATCTTGAGGTATTAAAAAAAGAACTTTTCGAGATAGGTGTTAAAGTAAACGAAAAACCCCCAGATGTGGTAGTTGAAAAAACTTCTACTGGAGGTATTTCGGTTAATATTCAAGTGCCTGTTGAAGTAGACGAAAATTTTATTAAAAATGTGATGAGAATAAATGGATATCATAATGGACGTATTACCATAAGGGAAAAAGGGCTTACTATTGATCAACTTATAGACGTGTTATCAGGAAATCGTATTTATATTCCCTCTTTGGTGGTAGTAAACAAAATAGATCTAGTGGATCCTCAATATTTAAAAAATGTTACTTCAAAATTAAATGTTCCTTTTGTATCTGTTTCTGCAGATACCAATAAAAATATTGAATTGCTTAAAGAAGAAATCTACAACAAACTTGATTTCATTCGAATTTATATGAAACCAAAGGGTAAAGAAGCTGATTTTATTGAACCATTAATTATGCCAAGAGGCAGCACCATTCATAATATTTGTGGTAAAATTCATAGAAATATGGTAAGAGATTTTAAATTTGCTCAGGTATGGGGAAAAAGTGTTAAATTTGAAGGTCAAAAAGTTGGTTTAGATCATAAGGTTGTTGATGAGGATATTCTTACAATAGTGAGACGGATAAATGCACTTTAAAATAGTATCTTTTATGGTGTTTTATTTATCTGGCAGCTCAGTCAAATGCCTTTTCATCATAATTTTTATGTTATAACTCTGATTCCTCATCGCTGCAGCTAGTCTTAAATACTTATTTTTATTAATGTGAATAGCCGTATTAAATATTGTTATTTTTTTATTTCAACTATTTATTATTTATTTACAAATAACATCGATAAACCATAAAATATTTAAATTATTTTAAAAAAAGATATTTTATAGACAATAATATATGTTTTTTTTAGCTATTTAATAAAATTATTTGGATGTTGATTTTCAACCTTTTGATATATTTTTTTGAAATTGTATCTCTATAAATAATTTTTATTTTTGTTTGCACTCTGTTTTTTTAATGTATTCATTTAATGCTTTATTTGCCAGTCTATCTGCTTTATTGTTCTTTTCACGAGGAATATGTTTATATTGTATTTTTTCAAAATTTTTTTCTAAATTTGATATTTCCCTTGAAATTATCTTTAGTTGGTGATTTCGTATTCTATATTTAAAATTTCTCTGATTAATCAATAATTCGCTGTCTGATAATACGGTTATTTCCTTATCTAATTCGATACAAATTTCTAATGCCCGCTTCAAAGCTTCGTATTCTGCTTGATTATTTGTTCTAACCCCTAAAAACTCTGCATGTTCCATTAGGATTGATTCTTTATCTTTTACTATGATACCTATTGCCGATAAACCTGGATTACCTCTACTTGCACCATCTATGTTTATTTCTAGCAATAACGAAATACCTTATAAATTTACACATTTATTTTTTCTTTTTTTCTATTTTCTATTTTTATGCTTTTAAATAAAGAATATTATATAATTACAATATTATTGCAATTGTGCCAAAGAGAAAAATAAAAGAAGCAATACCTCGAAAGAAAATGGGTAAAAAAGATCTAATTGTTCTTCCAGCGGTTATAGTTGTTGCAGTCTTAATTGGTTTTATTATTACACATTTTTTTCCCCCTCCAAATGTTATAAGTGTATGTTTAAAAGCACATAATTTAGATCCTTACAATGTTTATCCCCGAGTTCTATTGTATGTAGATAACAAACAATATTTATTCCCAGATACACTCGGTCACCAGGTAATAAATGGTAAAGATTGCCTACATCCTATTCATGCAGATTATGTAGGTGACCTTTTACATATTCAATATATAAGACCAGTAAAATTAACTATGTCAGACCTATTGAAAGTCTATTCAAAAGACACTAATACAATCAATATAGTTGATAATTCAACTGGAAAGTATTTGAATAAAACATTAGATCTGTCTAAATATACTATAGGTTATTCATATTATACAGCTAAAGGAAACTTTACAAAAATAGGTAATGTCGCTGATCTTCCGCCATTTACAAATTCATTTTTAGGTAGATTTGATCTAGTTTCAAAATAATTGAAAAATAAATTTAAATACACAAAAACATTTTTTGATTTTAATTGAGTAATAAGAAAGCAGTTATAATAAACGGAGATGGTACAGGTCCTGAATTAGTAAATTCAATGATGAATGTCTTAAAATCCTGTAATTCTGATATTGAATTGATAAAATGTGATGCCGGTTCAGAATGGTGGGATAAAAATGGTGGTAATTCTTATATTTCAAATGATGTATGGAACTTGCTTGAAACATCTGATGCTTGTTTTAAAGGCCCTACAACTACCGTACCTAATTCAAATGCACCTAGAAGTGTTGCTGTTACCATAAGACAAAAATTCGAGTTATATGCTAATATCAGGCCTATAAAAACATACAAGACTTCAAAATTGCAATTAGATTTTATTTGTGTTAGAGAGGCTACTGAAGGCTTGTATACAGGTATTGAATTTAAGACAAGTGATGATTCTGCGATAGCTGTGAGAAAAACAACTGGTAAGGGATGTAGACGCATTGTAAAAAAAGCATTTGAATTAACTCAACAAAAAGGATTTAAAAAGATATTTGCAGTTACAAAAAGAAATATTCTTAAAGAAACCGATGGTATTTTTTGGAATGCTATTGTTGAAGCACAAAAAATGTTCCCCGAAATCGAAGTTGAAGAATATTATATTGATAATATGACCCAGCAGATTGTTAAAAACCCTGAGAGGTTTAACCAAAGCATATTGCTTAGTACAAATTTATTTATGGACATAATTTCTGAGTGCGCATCCGGACATGTAGGTTCTATAGGGAATGTATACTCTGGTAATTATGGTGACTCTTATGCCATGTTTGAACCTGCCCACGGTAGTGCACCAAAATATGCAGGTCAGGATAAGGTCAACCCTGTTGCTACCATCTTATCCGGAGCATGGATGGTTGAATATTTAGGAGAAAAACATATTTCTGAAGCGATCTTTAAAGGAACTGAACAAGTAATAAATGAAAATAAATATGTTACATATGATTTAGGCGGAACATCTTCATTATCTAAAATGACTGATGTTATTGCTGAGAGATCCGCATCATTTCTAAAAAAATAGTTCTCTTTCAATCATATTTTTTTGTTTTTGTTTTTGTTTTTGTTATCTCGCAAATTTCCAGCATTTCATAAAAATATTTTTTTTTTGCTAATGTTCTTTTTTGTAAGAGATTCTTTTCAACAAATTGATTAAGTTTTTTATCATCGGATAACGATGATTTCACAAATATTATTTTACCCTCATCTTTTAAATTTGATTTAAATAGTTGTAAAATTCTCAAAGTTATTTCTATACCTGTCTGCCCCCCATAGATTGCTTTATCTTTTATATTTTCACCATTTGATGGTAAATATGGTGGATTACTTATTATTATATCAAATAGACATCTGATAGGTTCGCATACATCACAACATATTAAAAACTTGTTATTGAATTTATTAAGGAAATATTTACTGTGTTTTACAGATGCAAAGTCTATGTCTGTCCCCAAAACAAATTTATAATTTTTACACAAAATATCTGTTAAATATCCTGAACCAATTCCAATTTCTAAAGCACAATTGCCATTGTAATTAACAATAGTATCTGCAATAAAGAATGTATCCTCTGATGGATTATACATTAATATTATATTTTGTAGGCGTATTTTAAATAAAAATATTTTGTAGTTATTTGGTTATTATTATCTTCCCTTTCATTGATGGATGAAATGAGCAATAGTATGTATACTCTCCAGGCTTATCGCCGGCAATTGCAGTAACAACATCTTGCTCAGTTGTTAGATATGCAGTATTTATTCCTAATTCATTTGAAATAAAATCATGTTTGACAAAATCTTTATTTAAAACTATTAATTTAGTTGGTTTGTTTTCTTTTACAAATAATGTGGGATTCGTTTCGTTAAATGCATTATTTTGTGCTACTAATAAAATAGAATCATGAGATTTTTCTATTTTATTTTGATTTGGCGGATTTAACAAATTGCCTATTCCCCACAACGAACCTACCACTATAAATGATATTACTATAATAGCTATAATATTATTAAGCAATAGGTAAAGCTCACTTATTTGAAATAAAAATCTTCAATATTATTTTTAATAATTCTGATGTGCACCTCCAGGCTGATTAATAGATTTATTTTTTATTATTTCTTTCAAAAAATTAATAGATTCGCTTTTTTTTCTTTTATTTTTAATTTTATCATTATCACGCATGATATCATATATGTTAATTATTGTTAAAATATCTTCAACAGTGTCCAAATCGATCATCAAGTTTTCAATATTACATATTTTAATGACTTTTTTCTTTTCAGTCGTTGCTTTTATGTGGTTGTAGAAACTGTTATTATCGTAAAATGTATCTATAATTAAATTTGGTTTCCTTAATAAAATATTTGTTCCATCATATCGTTGTGATGGAACTATGCAAATACCTTTTTTAAATTTCTTTGAAAATTTTATTATATCTTTTAAATCCTTAGTAGATAACAATGGCAAGTCTATTGGAATGATTATTGATTCACTGAATCCGTTATTTTCAATAAATTTATTTGCTAATTCTATGGCATTATTTACACCGTTGCTATTATTCTCATTAATAATTACAATGTCATTAAATTTATCTGTCAATTTGATTATTTCACCAGAGACTATTATTGTTTGAGAATTTTTTAATTTATGGGTTTTTTCTAATGTATCTAATATGAGTAACTCCGTTAACTCTTTTCTCTCTTTAAAGTCCAGAAATGGACTTAATCTTGTTTTACTTTTATCAAATTTTTTTATTGGGATTATTATTGCTGTTTTTGATAATTTCAACTAAAACCACGTTTTAAAAGTTGTGAAAATTTGAAATAATATATTTTGCAAAGCTTTCTTCTTTTGATGATGTATTCATTAGTATATCCGTAAAATGAAAGTGGATATTTGGATAATTTTTTATTACTTTTTCTTTAATTTCTTTTTTATCCTTGTTTGAAAAAATCATATCATTTGCATATTCTGAATAAAAATTAATTAATCCTGAAATTGTGGGTTCTATGTTTTTTGCTTTCATATATATTTCGCTCGGTCCGCTGATAGGTTTATTGGAAATAAATGGGGAGATGATTACAACTTTCTTTTTCAATGATTTGATTATTTTATTTAATGATTTTATATTGATAATTGATCCAATACTTGTGATGGGATTGCCTGGTGCAAATATTATTAGCTTTGATTTTTGCAATATTTCATTAATGGATTCTGTCATTTGAGCTTTTTCGATGTCGTGATATATTATGTCAGATATTGGAATAGATCCTTTATATTTTATCCAAAATTCTTGTAGATGTATCTCTTTTTTAGCTTTGGTAATTATATGGGTTTCATAATGATTGTCTGATGCAGGAATTATCCTGATAGGTATGTTGTATTTTTTTGCAAAAAAATCCGTTATTTCAGATAATTTTTTTCCCTCTTTAAGCATTTTTGTTCTTAAAACATGTGTTGTTAAATCTTTGTCTCCCAAACCAAACCATGATTCTTCATCTATTTCCTTCATATATTTTAAAAAATTAAAAGAGTCTCCTTTAATCCCCCAGCCCTTTTTTCTATCGAGCATATTGTTACCAAGTCCATAGATAATTGTATCGATATCAGGACAGATATATAATCCGTAAAACCAAAAATTATCTGCAACATTTGAAATAACTGTAATATTTTTATATTCTGTAAATAGTCCTCTAACTAATTTGATTGAACCAGTTCCACCAGCCAAAATTGTTATCATGCCTACAAAAACATTTCTTTACTTTTTTAATCTTTTATCTTTTTGCTCTTGTTATAATATGCTTTGATACATAACTATGAAATCCGTTATTCTAAAATTAATTTATATAATATAAATCGAAATCAGAATAATTCTTCTATAGGGATAAAACAAATACATTTAACAATTAGAATAATGGAGTATATTAAAAAGCAATAATATGCACATTTTTTTACAATAACCTAAAATTTTTACCTTATTGGCGTTGTAATTTGATGCAAATTCGATATTATTTCTCTTATTTCAATAAGATTATAAACAGGCAATGTCGAAATGGATCATTGAAATTAATAGCCTCAGAATATATTGCAATTTTATTAACTGTAGTTATCTTTGGAGGTATTTTTAATCCTGTATTTGCTGTACAAATGGAAGCATCTGTTTCACCATCGCTTAATCTAGCATCTGCTACCTTTGGAGGCGATAATATTCTTACATTAAAATATCCTGAAAATAGCTCCATTGCCAAATTATTAAATGGTAAAAAAGATAATGTATCTTTTACAATAAATTCTTCAGATCCAAAAAATGGGTTGAATCAAGTTTTATCATCATTAAATAATGTATTGTTAAAAGAAAAACAAAGCCAGGTACATTTTGTGAATGCAACTCTTGATTATAGGGCAGTTCTCGAAGGTGGTCCAACTGAAACAACAGTATCTTACAAGGTTGATTTAAAACCTGTAATTACCGGTCTTGTAACGTCAAGTAATGGAACTGATAACACGGTTGTTGATTTGGATTGGAGAAGTTTCACAATAGCAGATCCATTATTTGTTAACACTCAAAAATATGGTAAAATGGATATAAATCATCCTTCAGGTAGCCTTGAAAAATTAGTTCCAAGCCTTGCCCCTAAACTTGCAAATATGCCATTTGCTCAAGTTTTAAATCAACCATTACTGGACTTTAAAGAATTTGGTGCAGCAATGGAAAATTGGCACTTTTTATTTGATGCTACTGGTTCTCAAGCTGGAGCTTCTGGATTTGGATTTAGTGTTGGGAAAGGGGGTTCTAAAATAATATCGATTTATTCTTTAGGTGAAAGCAGTTTTAGAGAAGGTACACATGCAGCAAAAGAGACCGATACATCCGCTACTATTGACGGCGTAGGAGTTAATTTGCATAGCTTTACAGCACCACCAAGTGGACAATTGCAGATAGGTGGTTTTTCTAAAATCCAAAAGATGGGGAATAGTGAATTTGCATTTGTATCCACTGTTGCTCCACAAGGTGTAGAAACGTCATCTGGTGGTTTCCCTATTTTCGTATTATTGGTATTTGGAGGTTTGATGGCCGGTGTAGCTGTACTTGTCCTTGTAAAAGCAAGAAAATAGGAGTAGATTTTTCTTTCTTTTTATTTTTGTTTTACATTAAATGATATACTCTAAAAATGGTGTATAAATAAAATCGAATTTTATTATATATCGCTCTCTCCTTTTTTTAAAAAAATAATATCAATAATCTTTTTATATTAATTTTATTAACAGTAAAATGATAATTCTTTGCAAATAACAATTTTATTTATTACATGTATAAAAGATATATTCTTGCGTAATTATATAGGATGATATCAATTTTTTATAGGGTGTAGTAATATTGAATACAACTATTATATATTTTTCTGCTCATTATGCTCTCTATAGCGTATAATATCTTTGAATCTTTCAACCTTTTGCTTACTATATACGATATATCTACTATACTCCATATGAATAACTATTGTGTTTTAAAATCCCCATCTTACAAATCATAGTTATTTTCATCTTTTAAATAATGTGTTCCAATATCTTGAACATTATCTATAGTTATTTTATCATTTTGGGTAATCAAGTTATCGTTGAATCTTGATCTTCCTATTCCTATAACTTCTTTTTTTTGATTTAAAATTATCAATATCTGATTTTCTTTAATTTCATGGAAATCCAATATGGAGTTTCCCATGATATCTCGACCATACAATGCCAGATTTTCTCCTTTGTTTTCCAATATAATATATGGATAATTTAATTTTGAATTATAGTTTACAATTAACTCTGCAAAATTTAAATTTGGTAGAAATTTTTTATTTCTTACCTGTCCTATTATTATTCCTGAATATATTGGCTGTAATTTAATTGTCAATTCTTTTTGCTCCTTGTTTGAACAAACATACACTTCGAAATCTCTAGTAATTTTTTCCTGTTCATCTTTTACAGGTGTTTTTTTTTCAATTTGTAAAGTATTTTTATTTTTTGAAAATTCTGGACGGGATTCACTACAATCAGATAATTCAGATAAAGATTTATTTTTTAATGGCTTTATAATTATCTCTAAATTTTCATATAAATCAAATATTCCCCACTTATTAAATGCTCTCTTTAATATTGTCTCCTCTTTTGTAGATGCAAGTTTAAACATATCCGGGTTGTTTGTTTATTTTTTTCTTAATTTTGCAATAAAAAATCCATTTGTATTATGAATATGTGGATATAGTCTTTTTGTGTTACTTAATTCTTTTTTAAATTGATGGTTATTAAATTCCGTCAAACCATTAATTCCATATTTTACGGGCTCTATTTCTATATCTCCGTCTTTATTGTTTCTTACAAGTTCATCAATAATCATTTCATTTTCTTCTGGTGCAAATGAACATGTACAGTATATCATTATTCCACCTGATTTCAACACTTGTAAAGCAGAATGAATTAATTTTTTTTGTTTAATGCTACAAATTTCTATATCTTTTAAATTCCTACTGTTTTTCCTTGTTTCATCTTTTGTTATTATTCCTTCGCAAGAACATGGTGCATCAAGTAATATTCTATCAAACTTCATAGACAGTTTTTCAATATTTTCACCTGGGATGCTAAAAATTGTTGTATTTTTTACATTACATCTTGATAAATTAAAAATTAATGCAGGTATTCTTTTGGGATTTGGTTCGCATGCAATAATATTTCCCTTATTTTTCATTTTTTGAGCTATAAAAGTTGTTTTGCCTCCTGGAGATGCTGCCATATCTAATACTGTTGTACAATTATTTTCATTAATTTCTAATTCATCTACTGCTATACAAGAACTAAGGTCTTGTATGTAATAATATCCTTTTAAATATTCTAAAGTAGACCCTATACTTGATAAACTTGTCTTCTTAATTGTTTTATCTGTATCCTTTACTTTCTCTATTTTGAATACTTCTTTTAATAAAGTATCTTTAAGATCATATCCTTTTTCTATTAACCTCCTTTTTAGACTTTCAGATTCTATTTTCAGATTATTAGCTCTAATATATTCAAAATTAGATGATTTGTTTCTATAGTTGCTTTCAATATATTCTAGGAGAATTTCAGTGTTTGGGATAAAATTTAAAAATCTTGATACCATCCAATCTTTGTATCCATACTTTTCGGCTAATTTTTTAGAATATTCATTCGGAAAAAAATCAAAATATTCTATTTCATGATTCATCTTTTTTAGTATACTTGTAAATTTGTGATTTAATAGTTTTATCTTATTCTTTTAGACTTGACAAGAAGAAGAATGTGAAGACGAAGACGAAGAAGAAGAACTATGATCCTAGCTGTCTTTCTATTTTTTCAACCAGGATCATAGATGCGTGTCCTAGTAATAACCCTCCTTTTGTTTTAAGCAAGATTCAGCTAAGCAGCCTACCTGAGTATACATACCGGATTCAAACTCTGTTTGGCCTTTCTCAACCTGGGACGACAGTTTCATTTCAGTTGTAAAATCACTCAGATTATTAGTCATCATCGTTTACGATTCTATCTGAATTCTTTTCTATTTCGTTGCCAGAAGTCTCCTTCTAATTATCGCTAATTCAGGTTCCTGTAATGAGGGAGGAGTTTCCTCTTCGTTGTATTGGAAGTGACTTGCCCGCTAGCTCACAAAGAAAAATGTACAAATTAATTTATTAACTTTACATAAACTTGTTTATACGATATAGTAATTATTCATTCATTCAACAAAAAAGTTTGGAAAATATTCTTTTTCTATTTCTTTAATTCTGTGCGGTTCGGTGGTATTTGAATAATCTTCTAAAATATTATAATTTAATTCAATGAACGTGTGTCCCCATTTAAATTTATTCATTATTTCATGGGCTTGTTCTTTATATTCTAGAATATATAGTGCTGCAGATATCGCTTCAGAGGTAGAAAGCATTCCTAATTTTGCATAATTTGTTGGATTTCCGGCAAGAAGTGCAGGAAGTTTTCTATTGTTAGTATTTGATCTTTTTAATATTCTGATTGTATTAATTGCTAATTTCCATGAGCAATCAATAGCACATATCCCATGCATATTTTGTTTATCTTTTTTTGTAAGAATTATTTTTGAAAAAGGATCTAATATAATATAATTAAATGGAATTTTTTTTACTTCATTTGCCATTTTAAATTTTATGAGTTTGGCAGCGGTACATTTGCTTGGGTCATCTTGTCTATGCATTAAGATTGAAATTCTAGTTTGAGGATTATTTGGATCATTCATCTTTTAGTTTTTCTTCTTGTTTTTTATTACCTTTCACAAATGATGCTATTAACAGCCCTGCTATCACTGCCATGATTATATAATTTACTGGAGGTTTTAATATCTGGGGTATTATCCCAACTTGTGGGATTGTATACAATACTTTTCCAACATAATTTTTTTGTGTAATTGGAAAATCTACTCCGGGTATTGAGCAATCATTTGCATCCCCTTTGGTCAGGATTATTTTACCTATATTATTAATTTTAGGTAATAGCATCTGATCACATAGCCCATCAAAGGCCGGATTCCCTGCTAATATATCTCCTTTCTGGAATATCTTTGCCACTCTGTGAACTATTGTCTTGTTTTGTTCGGCAGGATCCGCAGCTTTAAATACTATAATATCATTAACCTTGGCATTATTAAATGAAGTATTATTGTCCTTTCCCCATACAATTATTAAATCATTAATATTCAAAACAGGAACCATGCTACCACTTGCTACAACATAAAAAGGATTCGAATCTGTCAAAATTACTCTTAATGAAACAAATGCTATTACAAATATTATTGATACAACTATAATAATCTTGATATCTTTCTTTTTGTTGTTCTTTGTTTTTCCTGACAATTTAATAATGATTGGTTTGAAAAAAACCTAACATAAACATTCTGTTTTTCGTACATCCAATATTAATTTTTAAAATTTAAATAAAATAAATTTATTTAAATTTTAATATGCTCTTGCAAAAATTGCTACTTTTTCTACTGTATGACCACAATAAATACAGTTTTTTATCTCTTTTTCATTCAGTTCTTTTTGATTAAATGGTATAACCCTGATATCGGAACTTGTCTCTTCCTTGATTTTTAATTCACATTCTTCATTGCCACACCAGCCGGACAAAATAAATCCCTCAGAATTATCCATAGTTTTTGTAAATTCTTTATAGTCTAACACCATCTTTGTTTTTTCTTTTAAATATTGTTCTGCTTTATAAAATAGATCATTTTGAATATTTTCAAAGATTTTTTCTATGTTCTCCTTTAATTGTGTTAATGATATAACCTGTTTTTGCTTGTTGTCTCTTCTTACTATCTCTACAGTGTTATTTTCTATGTCTCTTTGTCCGATATTTATTCTAATTGGGACTCCTTTAACCTCCCATTCATTATATTTCCAGCCTGCAGTATATTCATTTCTTTCATCCACAAAAACTCTGTATCCTAAATCAGAAAGACTATTTTTCAATAAATTTGCACTTTCTTTTACTGTTTTTTCATTATTATTTTTGTAAATTGGGATTATGATTATTTGAATTGGAGCAATCAATGGTGGTAAAATTAATCCTTGATCGTCACCATGCACCATTATTATAGCTCCAATCAATCGCCATGATGTTCCCCAAGATGTCTGCCATGCAAATTCTTCATTATTTTCTCTATTAAGAAATTTAATTTCAAAGGGTTTGGAAAAATTTCTTCCAAGATTGTGAGATGTTCCTAATTGCAGGGCCTTTCCATCTGGCATCATTCCTTCCAAGGTTGTGGTATAGTCTGCACCAACAAATTTTTCTTTATTACTTTTATATCCTGTTATTGTAGGGATTGACAAAACGCTTTCAATTAAATTTCTATAAATGTTTAAAATCATTATTACCTGATCCTCTGCTTCATTCTTTGATGAATGAACTGTGTGGCCTTCTTGCCACAAAAACTCTGAATTTCGTATGAAAGGTTTTGTGGATTTTATTTCTGCTCGCAATGCGGTATTCCAAAAATTAATCCTAAGGGGCAAATCTCGGTAACTTGAAATCCATTTTGGAAAAATTGAATATAATAATGCTTCTGAAGTCGGTCTCAATGCCAATTTTTCATTCAATTCGGTATTACCCGAATGAGTTACCCAAAAAACTTCTGGATTAAATCCCTTAAAGTGATCTTCTTCTTTATTGAGGATACTTTCAGGAATTAGGCATGGTAAAAATCCGTTATTATGTCCGGTTTCTTTTAATTTTTTATCTAAATGCTCCCTTATTGACTCCCAAATGGCATATCCATATGGTTTTAGAATGATAAATCCTTTTGCAGAAATATAGTCCGCTAACCCTGCCTTTTCCACAACCTGAGAAAACCATTCACTAAAGTCATCATTTTTTTTAACTGTTATTCCTATTTCCTTTTTGCTGGTTGTTGCGGCGGGAGCGGGTACGGAGGTCATCTTATCCTTCAATTAATGAAGGTAAAGTACTAATTTCTATTTATGAAGCTTGTGTAATTTTTATTGCAAGGGTTCGCCCTTACAATATACTACTCCGCTAATTCTACTATGAAAATTACTACAAACATAGCATTGTATAAAACCTATTTCTTTTTCGAATACTGGGCAGTCCACAGATTCTAATTTCATTCTTTTTAGCATTTTCGGACTGACACCCTTGAGTTTCAATTTACCCTTTTCATCCATCATTCCAGAGCTTTTAAGCTCTTCTTTGGCTCTGTCAGTGATTTTTATTGTTTTTTCTACCTGTTTGATCGGGACATCATATTTTGTTTGTGTTTCAGGTGATGATGATGCGCTCATTTTTAATTATATATTAATGAGATTGTTTATTATAAAAATTTTCATATTGCTATTGTTAATTAATTTGGAAATTACCTTTACATAACTTTATTATATATATATTCATTAATATTTTGTTTGAAAATTTTTGTGATTTCAAAAAAAGAGACTGAAAAAGTTCTTAATATTTTGAATAAAACTTGGACAAACATCCCCATCCCAAAAATTAAAAATATTAAAGTTTTCGAAATTGAAAATAATAGAAGCATTGTTGTTATAGATTCTCTTATTGGAGTTTTTATTAATAATGAATTATTACTTCCATTTTTAGGAAAAACTGATATCCTTGATAAATTTTCATCTATTACTGTTGATTCTGGATCTATAAAATTTATTTGTAATGGGGCAAAAATATTGCGTCCTGGCATAGTTAAATTTGATAGTTTTGTCAAAAACGATATTATTGTAGTTAAGGATGAAAAATTTGAAAAGTATCTTTCAGTGGGTTTGGCTTTGGAAGATAGTCTTGTTGCGGAAAAATTACAAAAAGGTTATGTTATTGATAACCTTCACTTTGTTGGTGACAAATTTTGGGATACTTACAAAGAAATTTCGTTTCGTTTATAATTTTTGTTTTCTGAATTTCTTTTTTAACAATTGGTGAACTTTATATATCATGTTATTTTTTACAATGACATGATAACTGGAAATATAACTGGAAAGATGACCGCTACATGGTTGATAATAGTAGTTATGGTTGGATGTTTGCTTGTTCCACTTATGATAATTTATTTTCATTCCATACATCCATATGAGATCCTTCGTTCTAATACCGCACACTTTATTCTAGAATTGACCTCCACTTTTCTTCCTAATATTTCAATAATGAATTTAATTACTACTGGTATGTTGACATAGAACTAATAAACAGTTCATCGTCATTTAACCCATTTCTTTTTGTTAAATTATATTTATCTTTTTATCAATTTTCTTCATATGTTAATTAAATAACCGAGTTTTTCTAAAATTCTTATATATTGACATTAGAATTAAAAGTTCATCCTTCATTTTTTAAAGAATTCGCTACAAAAACTTGGATTTCCCCTTATGAAATAATTAGAGAATTAGTTGAAAATGCTTTCGATGAAGATGCAACAAAGATTATTGTCACTGTTTTAAGTAATGGAAATGTTGTCATTGAAGACGATGCAGGAATGAATTTTGATTCAATTAACAAATTTTTAATTTTAGGTTCACCTCATAAATCTAATGAAAATCTTTCACCCAAATTGAAAAGGATTAGGACTGGAAGATATGGAACTGGACGACTTTCATTTTTAACATCGTTTGACAATATGAAAATTAAAACTAAATTAGACAATTTTAATAAAACATTGGTTATTAATGGCGAGGTATTGGAAAGTCTTATTGCAGGACATGCACAATTACAAGAAATACAAGAATCCCCATTAAAAAGAAATGGAACGGAAATATTTTTAAACTGTTCAAAAATTCACATCGATATAATAAAACTCTCAAAAGAACTCAAGAAACTTTCTATTTTAAAATATCCCCTTTTTGATGTTTATATAAAAAATTCAGAGGTATTTAATGAATGGGATTTAAATGATGCCCAAATTATCAAATCTCCAGATGTGCAGGGATATAAAATTATTGTAAATATTCATAATCTTGACATAACCGGTGAAATAATTATTGCAAAAAGACCATTAGGTCATGATGAAAAAGGCATTGCGATAATGGTTGGCAATCATGTTGTTCTCCGAAGTACTTTTGGATTTGATAATAAATTGAATAGAGTTACTGGCTATGTTAAGTGTGATCAATTAACGTCTAGATTTGCTGATAAGTCAGCATTAATCGAAAATGATATGTATTTTAAATTCATTCAATTGATGAAAGATTTTATTATTGAGCAAGTTTTTCCTAGTTTGACCGAATACGAGGATGTTTTGATTACTCGAGAGGAGTCAAAAATTTATAAAGAAATAGACAAAGTAATGGGTCAAGCAGTTTTAGAAATGCTTCAAATTGACGAAGAGGTTCAGGGTTTTGAGTCCATAGAGGTATCCGGTATCGAAGATAATAGTTCTTCTTCTACATTAATACAGGAGCAGCAATATCATTACCCTTCAAAAAACTTGGTAGTGGTGGGGGCAGATGACGAAATAAATACAGAAAATAATTATTCTCAAACTACAACAACACACTACAACAATAATTTAAATGATAATGTTGATGACTTGGCAAATAAATCTGTAGAATCTGTTAATGATCATTTGAAATCTCATCAGTTGTTGTTGAGAGAAAAAAATGATGATGATCGTGATGATGATCGTGTATCTATAACACATAAAAACGATATCGATGACAATAATCCTTCTGAAAATAAAAATTTCTCTTTATCAGCTAGTTTTTATGAACAACAACAACAACAAAATGTTTGTGAAACAAAAGATTCTGAAATGAACTTGAAATCAATGCATAATAATCAATCTTTTGTTATTTCTCAAGCAAGGGCTACTACTGCTACTACTACAGCTCCTGAAAATAATTTATCTGATAAAGCAGTTTTTCCACCATCCTCCTCATCAACACCCTCATCATCATCAACACCATCAACATCACTACAACATACTGACAATGACAATAATTATCATTACTTGTCTACAAATCAAACCAGTGATTCATCTGGGGAACACTCTTTAATAAAAAAAACTGTGAGAAAACCCATTTTAAAAAAAACTTTTGCACTCAAAAAAATAGGTTACAAAGTTATTCCATATGAAGATGAAACTGATTCTAGATATAGTTTTACAAATGAACATATTGTTTTTGTAAATAAAGCCCACTCTACATATAAGGTTGAATCTGAAAGAGGCGATGAATTTCTTTTCAGGCATATCACAAATATCGTAGCAGAAGTAGTTGTGGGGTCAAAATATCCTGAAGCTAGAGATATTTTAGAAATTCAAAATAAACTCATATCTGAGGCTATAAAAATACATGATTATTCGATGCTGAAAAAATAGATAGAAACGACTAAATCTAACTCTTTTTTTTAATTTAATATATGGCTTTTCAATTTATGCCTGGAGCAACAGCAGTTGGCATTACTTATGATAATGGTGTATTATTAGCTTCTGAAAAAAGAGTTTCTTATGGTAATTTTGTAGTTAATAAAAATACTAAAAAAACATTTACTGTTACTGATCATGTCGGTGCTGCATGTGCAGGAATGGTTGCAGACATGCAAGTACTGGTAAGACAAGTGAGTGCATTATCCAAAATTAGGCGATTGGAAACTCGAAGAGATGTTCAACCCAATTCTGTTGCAAAATTAATGTCTGTAATTATGTTTGAAAGAAGGTATTTTCCTCTATTAACTCAAGTAATAGTTGGAGGTATTACACATCAGCCAGAGATTTATACCTTAGACCCATTAGGATCTGTTTTACCAGATAAGTATGCAGCTGTTGGTACAGGTGCAGAAATGGCTTTGGGAGTAATGGATGCGGACTATTCTGATAAATTGGATGAAGAAAAAGCAACCACTCTTGCATTAAGAGCTATTCGATCTTCAATACAGAGAGATTCAGCTAGTGGAGATGGTATTGATTTATTAATTATTAATAAAGATGGAAAAAAAGAACTTTCTCATGCGGCCTAATTTGTTAATGTTTTCTATTTAGTATTATAATCTCTTTTTTTGTATTCTCTCTCCCTTTCCCTTTCTTTCTTCATATAACTGATAAAAATATACAACATTGATTTTGTTTTTATTCCAATATTCGTGAACAAATTTGATAATTGATATATTATCTTATAATATAAAAAATATCTTATTACCTACCATAGTATTTTTTATATCGTAGTATCTGCATATCATAAGGTAGAATTAAATAATTTCCGGTATGTATCTACGCCCTTCTCCTAATTCAATTAAGTTATCCTTTTCATCGATTGGTTGAGGGTGATAGATAGATGTGAGAAAAGTGATAAAACCATTCTAAAATCATTATAGCAATGTAGTTTAAGACGCCTTCAAACCTGGTAGTTTTAAACCATGTTATTAAACAATAATACAAAAAAATAAAGGTCGATATAATTTACCTTTGTGTAGGGCTCGTAGCGCAGACCTTTTAGATTTAAAAGGGCGTAAAATGGATAGCGCGGACGCCTCCTAAGCGTCAGGTCGAGGGTTCAAATCCCTCCGGGCCCGCTACGATATAGGTGCTTTTAAAGGGATTCTACTAATAATAAGGTGTAAGGAAAAAAGTGGTTGAAAATAATAATGAAGGACTTGATTTATGGTCACTGTATTTATATGCGTTAAAATCGCCAGTAACCAGAGAAAAGTACCAAAAAAGACTGGAAAAGTTTTTTGACTTTTTAGGGTTGGAAGGTACAACAGTAGAAGAAAAAAGTAAGGACTTTATTCATATAAAAGACAAGGAAGGAAACCAATGGGTTTTTAATAATATCCTAAAATTTATGCAGTTTCATCTAGAAAGGGTAAACAATAAAGAAATAACTGGTGCTACTGTAAGAAATTATCTCAAGAGTATTAAACTATTTTGCGAGATGGCGGATATTCCAATCGCCTGGAAAAAGATAACAAGAGGACTTCCAAGAGGAAAAAATTATGCGGATGATAGAATTCCAACCATCGAAGAAATAAGAAAACTTCTGGAGTATCCTGATAGGAGAATTAAAGCAATTGTATATACATTGACCTCTTCAGGAATTAGACTTGGTGCATGGAATTATTTAAAATGGGGTCATATTCGACCAATAGTAGAGAAAGAAGGTAATAGCGTAGCAGCAGCTAAAATTATTGTTTATGCACAAGAAGATGAAGAATATTTTACGTTTATATCAAAAGAGGCCTATTATTCGCTAAAAGAATGGATGAGGTATCGTGAAGAATCAGGAGAATTAGTAGATGAAAATAGTTGGTTGATGCGTGATTTATGGGATACCCGAGTAGCACAGGGAAGAGGACTTGTTACAAAACCCAAGAAATTAGCATCATCAGGCATAAAGCGATTAATTGAAAGGGCTATATGGGCTCAAGGTCTTCGAAAAAAACTGGAAAATGGAAAAAAGAGACATCCATTTCAAGCAATTCATTGTTTTAGAAAATGGTTTAAAACGCGATGTGAAATTGCAGGGATGAAGCCAATAAACATAGAGAAATTGTTATCCCATAGTATAGGTATCAGCAATTCGTACTATCGGCCTACAGAAAATGAACTTTTGGAAGACTATTTGAAAGTTTCAGATTTATTAATGATAGATAAACAAGGGAAATTGCAGAAAGAATTGCATCACTATCAACAAAAAAACCAAGAAGAGAGTTACATCATAAAAGGAAAATTACAGGAAAGAGAGGAAGAGAACAAATCGCTAAAACAAAAATATGAAAGTGATATGAGCATCTTTCAAGAGAAAATGGAAAAGAGAATACAGGAGTTGTTTCAAAAAGTAGATATACAAAAGCTAAAATAACTCAATTAGTTCCTTAAAATAATTTATTTATATTTTTATTATATCCTGTTGTAAATACGTTTATATAATGTATTATACTTATTTGCATTATGCGGTAGAAATGTATATGTCTACTGTAAAGTAAAATAACATAACCACTTAAATATTGCTCTATGTATGTAATATTACTAATGGTAATTCTTCAGTGTTCCAGATGTAACAATATCTGGAATTATAACGGAACTAATTCATATTGTGCAAATTGTAGCCGATGTAAATCCACAGTTTTTATCAAAAAATCATCTCTTCCGGCGTCAAACAAAACTAAATTAAGTAATGAGAGTAGAGTGAAAGAACAAAAGATCTTAGAAAACAGAATGTCTATTTTGGAGGAGTGAATGTTCCATGATAAACATCGTTATCGATAGAAATTGCTCGTATAAACTTGAAAATAAAGATGTTGTTAGTGTTTGTAATAATATTTTGAATCGACGAATAAGATTAAATATTGTATCTGCTGACCAAGCTGGACACTTTTCAGCAGATATCATCAAAGGAAGATATTGATTAACCATGAAAAAGGTTAACCATTCCCACTACTATATCATCGATAAACAAGAATATAAATTTGCACACACCTGCGCCGGTTTAAATTGCTTAAACAAACCAACTTCTTCGCTCAAAATCAAATACATTAACAAAACAGGTCATTTTTGTAAAAAATGTACAAGAGATCTTTTAGAATTGGATCTTGCTGAGGAAGTCATATTGGACTCATCAAACGATCAAAGGATTTCTAAAAGTAATACCACACTTCCAAAGAATTCTCAAGAGGTTTGATGAATTTGTCATCTTCATTTTCACCTTCTTCTAAAGATATAACAGTATCAATTCCTTTGGATGAAGTTGCTATGCCTTTTCAGCAGCAACATCTGCCATTAGAAAAAGATATCACCCATTCTCACAATATTAACCATCAAGATTCCAACAACAATGTAAATATAGATAACGATTTTTGGTACTATAATATAGGATGCAATGTTATACCTGCAGATTCAAAAAACAAAGAAACTCATGTACCATGGGGAAAATGGCAAAATGATCCGATTTCAGATGACCAGTATAAAGAATGGAAAAATAAAGGTGCCTTTAACAATGGAATGGCAGTCATTGCAGGTAGACTTTGTCGTGAACCGTACAAAAATAAACATATTGTATGTATAGATTGCGATAATAAAAAAGGAATCGACGAATTTCTCAATTACTGTTTTCCAGAAATAAAAACAGTGGAAGAACTTTCGAAAAAAACTATAGTAGAACAGCATCTTGATAGCAAGGATAAAGCTCATGTATATTTAGTTGTAGAAAAGCCTTTAAAAAATACAGGCAGAATTAATGATACACTTAAAAAAGAAGAGAACTGTCCAATAATAGAAATAAAATCTGAAGGAAAGTCCATTGTAATATGTTCTCCGTCAATACATAAAGATGGTCACAGATATGAAATCATTGGAACTACAACTCCTGCAATTTTAAATAGAGAACAATCAGACAAACTCGAAGAATCTTTAAATCAATTAAATAAAAAATATAATCCTTCTAATAAGTATAATCCCTCAACAGGAAATTTCTCTTATCTTACAGATGAACTAAAAAATATGACAAAAAACTTAATGATTGATGATGAAAATTATAAAATATCTGATGGAACTAGAAACAATACACTCTTAGCTGTTGCCAATTCTCTCTTATCTAATCATTTTAACTCCAAGGATATTGAAAATCTAAAGAGCTTTTTCTTTAAAGTTAATCAAACATTATGTGAAAAACCATTAGATCAAAGAGAATTAGAGAGCTTATGGACTCAAGCAACAAGTTTTATAAAAAATAACACTCATGAAAAACATTCTTCTAAAAACAACGGGAGCTCAAAATCAAAAAGAGAATATACTCAAACCAATGAAGAGACCAAAAATAAAAAAGAATATACTGTTTTCAAATACTCTTCAAATAATTATATTTATGAATCGGCTATCATAACAGGAAAACCATTTTTTATAACATTTGATAAAGAAGGATTGAAAATAATAGATAAAATTGAACAGGAAACAAGAGTTATAAAACCACCATATTTAGAAGAATATCCATCAAAACCATATATCTTCGAAAATAGAGAGGAGTTAGAACAATTTGTTAATATGATTAAAGGAAAAGGAGTTTCCACAGATTCATTATTTTGGAAAATAAAGGAATTTGGCTCTAAATTTATTGTCCATCAACCTCAGATACTTGATTATTTTTCTGCTTTAATCTTATTTTCATATCATCAGGATAAGTTTGCAACAGTACCTTATACAATGTTTGTTTCTGACGGAGGTAGTGGTAAAAGCACCGTTGGTAATGTGTTTGAAGATTTAGGATATAGATGTGTTAACATGACAGACCCAACTACTGCAAATATCTTTAGAATATTTGGAACTATTGAAGCAGGTCAGTGCACTCTTGTATTGGATGAAGCAGAAAAAATTGATCAAGATAGAGATATGATGAGTATTCTCAAAAATGGATATGAAAACGGCAAAAGGGTTCAAAGGGTTAATCAATTTGGAAAGCAAGAGCATTTTCATACTTTTGGGTTAAAGATGTTGAGTGCAGAAAGAGCTCCTAACCCTTCAAGTGCAAAAGGGGTTATAGATAGAACTTTTATTATTTCAAACTACAAGGGCAAACCTCAATTAGATATAAAGGAAATTAGAAAACCTAAAACCATAGAACAGGAAAAAATAGCGAAAGGAATTGAATTTTTAAGAAAGGCTTTATTCATATACAGATTAGTTCACTTTGATGACGAGATAGCAGACATAGAAACAGGATTGGAGGGAAGGGATAAAGAATTATGCAAGCCGATATTACAGCTTTTTTATAACACTAGATCACAGCAAAGAATTGAAAAGATATTTGAGATTTTACTTGATGAGAAAAATGACAGAAAAGCAAATTCATTGGAGAGAGATGTTTTAGAGGTCCTAGTTTCTCTATTTGATAGATATCAAAATGGTTTAATTCCATTCCATGATATATGGTCTCAGCTGGAGGATAAAACAAATGGAACTATAAATGAGCACAATAAACATGAATTGGAAACTGAGATCTATGGAACTATTTATAAAAACACTCTTTCAAAGACACTAAGAGATAGGTTTGGAGCAAAGGATCCAAAAACAAGAGATTCTAAAACACGTTATCTAGTTTTTGACATTGAAAAAGTTAAAGACCATTTAAAAAATTATGTAAAAGAAAGCCCTACCAAAATATCATGTTATCAAAAGATTAGTGACGGTAGTGACAGTAGTGACAGTAATAGGAAAGACCTGTTTGATGATTTCTTTTCCTTTGAACCTTCTTTGGAGATAAACAAAGCAGAAATTGATAAAGACATCACTGGCGGAAACCTGGTAGAGCAAGAAAATTTTCATTATATTGATAAAGAAACTAATTCAAAGGGGTTATCTAATGCTGTCATTACTGTCACTGCTGTCACTAATGAAAACATATCAGAGAAGAAAACCGAATCTAACCAAGAGAATGGATATAAAAAACAAGAACAAAACACTACCTCAATAGAGTTTATAGAAAGAGATATTGCAGGTTCATCCAAGTACTCGTATTATGGATATACTCTAGAACAAATTGAAAAGTTCTTTGACTCTAACTTTGCGCAAGGAGAAGAGCATACCCTCGAAGATAGTATCTGTAGGCTCCTGATAGGACAGCGCAATTACAAACCATTCTTCTATTACTGTAAGGAGCATCCCGATATAAAGAATATCTATTTGAGAAGTATTGAGGATCATATCAGACTTAAAGATCCCCAACGCCATAAAGCAACACTATTAGAATTAATACAGAAGAAAGAGGAATGACTACACAGCAAAGAAGAGTACATTATCAAGGTACTTTCAAATACTGTCACTGTAATTGTTGCCTGCTCGGCTTCTCCAATAGCCATAGACATTATCGGCATATCCACACTCAGAAGCAGAGCCTAACAAGAATAGAAGATAGACTGCATCTTCTTGTGAGTGAATATAATGCTACTAGTATTCAAAGTGGAAAGCAATATCTGTCTTTAATTCTCAATAGCAAGATACCTGATCATTTGAATTGGACTGTTAAGATGTGGCATTTTGGCAAGGATTCTCTGACCGGCTATAGTGATGAGAAATTTGAAATCTTTTCAATCTATCTACAACCTATACCTCATACATGGATGAATATTACAAGAACCTCCTATACCACTATTACAATAAAATGCTGAAAAATAACATTACAGATAACCCTGCCAACTATGACAACCATGGTAGGATTGATTGTACTCTCACTACTCATTGAAAGACAATATAATTGAAAATAGAAGTAGAGGCGGTGTCACTTGTCGACTCTTCCATCATCTCTCTATTTATAACCATTACAAACCAAATTAAGGCGTAAGATCTAAGCATATTATGGCCATCATTATTTTACAATGAAGATATACCGTCATAGTTGTCTCTTTTTGTTCTCAACCCATTAATTTCCTTTTCAAGGATTGTTTTCTGTGTAATCTGTCCTTGTATGTGTTCATTATAAAATGTTACCCTCTCTTCTAACTCAGATAGTTTATTTTGATTTTCTAATAAAGCAGTAATCTCCTGTTTTGTTAATCCTTCTTTTTTTATTCTTTTATACAAATGAAAGAAAAGCGAAAAGTCATCCTTTAGGTCTTGATATATGCCTACTAGATGATTCATCCTAGCAAGATTCAAGTAGTCGTTATAAAAACTGAGAACTACTCTGGCTTCTACATCTAGTTCTATTACTACCTCTGCAAGGGATTTCTTATCTTTAAACATTTGAAAGGCTTTAGCGTATACAGAGAGAGATTTTAATTGCTTTTGTTTCTCCTTTTCTTTCTCTTCTTTTTGTAGTTCTTCATAATCGCCAGTTGCCTTGCGAATAATCTTTCCAATATCCTTGAGGGATATATGGACTATCTTGGCTATCTCCCTTGTAGTCTTCCCTTCAGCGGCTAGTTTTAAAACCAGTTTCTCTTTCTCCTTTCTGCTTACAAGAAGCGATGACATATAATATTAAATATAAAAATAAAGTTAAAAGCCTCTGATGTCTTTGATTCCTTGATTTTTTGTGTCGTATTTGGATGTAATTCATGCCTTTTCATCCTCCTCTAATACGAGCAGATAATCTCTGGATGAAAATTATGCAAAGACCTTACTCCGCCAATACCGCTGTGCTTTGCTGTTTATTCTTCTGCTCAAAGTTGCAGATTGTAGTCCATAGCATATCCCTAGGCGCTGTCCCAAGAACCTATCGACAGTGCACCGCTCCATTTCTATTTGCAAACTCGTCCATAAATAAAGAATGTTAAAAAGGATGGATTCTTTTAATCTATCGAGCTAATCTTTGGAACAGTGTTTGTCAAAATTATATTCCAGAGGTTAGCTTTAAGCTGTTGGATAACATATCAAAAGATAATTTGAATTATGACCATGCCTCAGATATACTATACATATAGTATTGTAGGTCTTATCAATTTCATTTATCATTTTGATAGCAATGGTATCAATGTCATTACTATATTCTATTAATGGATCTGTTGATGTAAATCCATCTGGCACAAATAAATCGATGATGGAACGAGGCAATATTGCCATGGGTTTTGATCAGAATAAGATTTCTCATAAATTTGTACCAACACCATTTGGTGGTATTATTATTACAGCACTAAATAGTAGCGATAAGCAAACAATCGATCAAATCAAGAATCATATATTAGACATTCAAAAAGAGTTTCTCAAGGTAACTTTACCAAACCATTCTTTATTCATGCACAAGAGGTGCCAGGAACTGAGGTCATGTCAGAGAAAAAAGATTTGATAAAATACCACATATCAGAAATAAAAAATGGTTCATCTCTAAATCTTTCTACGAATGACAAAGGTCTAATTGATGCAATCGGACAATTTATGGAATTTCAGGTATCAGGACATCATGGACACTAATAATAATCATAAAACTTGACCATGTCCTTGAGAGATAAGAGTGCCATCTTCGCGATTTGCCTTCCCATTTTTATGGATTATGTAAAACCAACGTCCTTGAGACGGCTGAATTCCCCAAAGCTGCAGCGGGAACCAGGTGTGATAAGTTTCAAAAACTGCTGGCTCTCTGTTTCCATACTTTTATCAGTTTTCATCTTTTCTCCTACTTGCTCAAGGTGCTTGCGGTCTCTATAGGATTGTATTTCTAGTCATACTTCTTCCTCATCTTGGTTGGCAGAAACCGTTTTGGCTATATTAATAAATTCCATCATATCTTCAGTACTACCAAGCTGAAATACCTCAAATCGTTGAACCCCATATTTCTTAAAGGTCTCTATAATTCGGTTATTGAGCTGTATCATGGCTTCATGATTCTTTTTAGGTGTTCGGTAGAGGAAGAGAAGAATAAGACTAGTCATTTTGCCTCCTTCTACTTTGTTGCATGATTCCTATAATCTCTGATTTTGCTGTCTATTTTGTCTAAATGGATATCATTTTGTTATATAATGATGCTAAAAGCATCATTTCCTGTATCATATTTTTTAGTTTAATCGAATAAACGTACTCTCCAAATGTTCTTTTTATACAAGAAAATACAGTTTCTACGATCCATCGCTTTCCATAGCTTACGCTATCTTTCCATATTTTAAAATCATTTTTTTGTGATATAACTGACAGGTTTCTAAGAATGTGTCCTTTTTTTAGTCGAACTTTAGCATTCTTTCTTACTTTGTTGCATGGCAATATTCCATTTTTTGCCAAATATCTAAAAATATCATTGCCATCATAGGCACCATCAGCAAATAGTTTGCCTATTGCTGTGATATTATTGGATGCTATAATATTTTCAACCAACTCTGGTAACGCTTTGCTATCATGAGCATGTTTATCTGCGGCTACCTTATAGAAAGAATTTTCCTGCTCTTGATGTTTACTACTATATGTATTTTTAAATATCCTTTCTTTTTTATTTTCCATTTATCTCTCCTTATCCACTGGCCTCTGTTTGTAACCTTTATTCCAGTACTGTCTATTGCAATGACAATATAGTCAT
>JBDUES010000037.1:0-5806 GCA_040297625.1 Candidatus Nitrosocosmicus sp.
TTGGTTGATCTTGATGTATATAGTCAAATAGATTCAATGATATTTAATTGATTATTAACTCGTATTTTTATTTATTTAAAAACTTTGTATTTCTTTTTGAAAATAATTCTTATAATGAAACCTATTAAAAAGTAATAAGAGGTGATTTAACATTTTAAATCTCAATATGATATATGAATTAGAATTTACATATGATTAATTAAAAATAAAAATATTTAGATATGTTATATTCGCACACCTTATTATAAAAAATTAGTATTATAAGAAATAAAATGATAATTTAATTATTTGATGATATTATCCTTGATCTCCCACCATCAAATCTGTTTTACCGGTATTAAATTCATTTTTCAATCCAACATCAAGCTTTGAAAGGTCATTAGAGCCCACTTGTCTACTTTCCGATGACGGGATGTTTATTTTGTTACTGTAATATCCAAAAGTAGATGTCTGGCGGTGGTCGATCTTTTCACCGCGCATATGATAAAAATTTCTAAATCATGATTTCTCTTTAACTCATGATGTTTTCGTTTCAAGATAGGTGATGTTATTATTATGTGATATCTCAATATTTGGTGGATAACCAGACTTTGAAGATTGTTTAACTATAAGAGATGTTTATTCCTTCATTAACCAAACCTTGTTCTATACGTCTTCCTAGTCCTTGACTCTTCCCCATCCTATCGAACATGAGTAAATGTAGATGTTTAAGAAAACGCTTTCAATATTTTGTTTGATATTTCAATTAAATCTTTATCAGATGATCACTCATTTCATATCAATTGGGATAGCATCAAAACCTATGGATAATCTCGCTAATAAAAAAAGGGAACTACCTAATCTTTTAGAAAATCTAAATACTGTTTCAAGTTGTCGTTCTTTTTCTTCTGCTGCTGACAATAATGACACACCTAAAGTATTTTAGATGTTTAACTATCTAATATAATATCTTCATCAGGTGTTAAAGGCAACTGCTTTATTGTCAAATCTTTTTTTCTTGCATTTATCAAATCATTTGCCATTTTTAAATATTCCATGTCTATTTCTGTGCCTAAATAATTTACACCTAAATTAAGGCAGGCCAATGCAGTATTTCCAATTCCCATAAAGGGATCATATACAAGTAAACTGGGTCTTGTACCATGTAACTTTATACACATATATGGAAGTTTTTCAGGGAATACCGCTGGGTGAGGACGTCCTTCTTGAATAGTAGGATAAGAAATAAACCAGGCATTGCCTCTATCACGTTTATCCTGTTTTGCTGATTTCCATCTTCCAATATTTGTTTTATCTTGATAAGGTACACCAATAGCTAATTTGTCTAATTTATTATCACCTTCTTTTGTAAAATGGAAAATATACTCGTGTAAATCAGTTAAGAATCGTTTACTAATTATAGGTTTAAAATGACCAATAGATACATCATTACGTAATACATTGCTTTTTCCTATATCTTCCCTTTCAAATGATATTGATTTTATCCAGTGAATGGTATTTTGTAATTTGTACCCAGATTCTATGAATTTATTGCATACTTCAAGTGGTAATAAGGAATCGGATGGTGCTCCGCCTATATTAAGGAAAAAAGATCCATCATCTTTTAAAACGGATTGACTAATTTTAGATATTCTGTATATCCATTCAAGATAAGCATCTCTATCTTTATTATCTCTGTATGAACTATATCCTTTTTTAATATTATATGGAGGAGAAGTTACAATAACATCTACTTTTAAATCTTCTTTTAGAAGTTTTTCCATGAAAACTTGACAATCTTCTTGGTAGATGCTGTTGAGTTTTATCACCACTCTCTGCTGTTGATAAAAGTAAGTTTGTATTATTTAATACATTCTTGCCTGTAACCTATAACAAAAATGCTGTAATTATTAATTATAGAATTTTCCATTTCATCAATAATAATAAATTGTATTATATCATAAAAAATAAATTAAATTTAAATACTTTATAATTCCAACGCTTAAAATCCAATTAACTAATTTTTTTTTTATTTTATCGATCATTTAAGCGACTTACTATACCAATTAGCATATGTTATCTAAATTGCATCTCTTAACAGATAGTTTCTCATATTAAGATTGAATCTTTTTGTTCTGAAATATCTGGATATCCTATTCTTTAAATCTGCAAATGATTGATAATATTGTAGAACAAATAGGTCTCGTTTAGCTATGTTCCATACCTCTTCCAATACCATAAACTCTGGAGATGCGGTTGGAAGATATACCGGGATTAGAGTATCCTTGTTTTGTTCAAAATATTTGACCACCTTCTTTGATTTGTAGTGCGGTGATGCCTTATCCATGAAAAGATAACATTTTGGAAATTTGGTATGTATTTTCTTTAGATAATCAAGAAATGTCTCGCCGTTGAATATATCGTACTGTCTGAATAGTTGTTTTCCATCCATGCTTATGGCACCAAAAATACATGAATGTTTGTGTGAACCTGTCACTCTAACTACTGGTCTTTTATTCCCATCAATCCAAACTTGTCTTACTAAAGAATCATAAAAGAAGAAGGATTCATCCAAGGATATTATGGTAAATGTTTCTTGCTGTTGCTGTTGCTTATCCACAACAAGTATTTGGGCAATCTTTTTTTGAAAATCTCTTTCTCTTCTGTGGATGCGGTGTTAACATGTACCTTTCTTGGTACCTTCTTCTGTTTGAATCCCCATTTACGAAGGATGCGGTATATGTGAATAGAATGATATTTTATACTGCTTTTCTTTATGATTAACTCTTCAACCTGTTTTGTGGTCCAACCCTGATGGTTGCTTTGTTTTAGTTCTTGCTTAATCTGGTAACTTGTCTCTTTTGATAGTTTTGGTGGTCTGCCACTTTTAGTTCTATCTTTTAGCCCTTCTAAGCCTTCCTTATCATATCCTTTTAACCAGTCTGAAGCCCAGGGATTGCTTCGATACATTTCTTGTGCAACGCGAAAAGGAATTTGTCCATCTTCTCGAACTCTGATAACAAGCAGAGTAGCCTTTCCTTAACCTTTGGGTCATTTTCTTTTTTGTACAAATTAACCAATTTGGCTTTGGTCAATGACATTTAGAATAGATAGATTAATGCAAGGATCTAGATAGCTTTTGTGTTTTTATGATAATTACTATGACAAATTGTTTAGCACACTTATGTTAATCGGTATATTTTTCTCTATAGCAATATCATTTTAATTCATAACTGCTTTGTTGCATAATTTAGTAAATCTTTTTTTGTTAATGTTCTAATATTATATTTGCAAAGTAAATAGCCATAATTTAATATAATTTACTGCTTTATTGCAAGATTCGAAAAACAGTTAAAAATAGGATTTGTGTATGACAATATCAATTAGATTTTGACTATTTCCGTTATAACTCTATCAACAAAACGCTAACAAACAACGAATAAAATAATCATGCAACAAAGCATTTACATTTCATATGTTATATTAAATTGATACTTGTATTTTATTAACAACCATTAGATTCGCCGATAATCGATGTTTTTCTTTTATTTATGATATTAATATAAATTAAAAAGTGATGTAAATTATTTATAAAGATTAAATAAAATACAATATTTCTATATCTTTTATGAAAAATTACTTAAAAAAAGGAAAAATTGATAATGTTTAATATTTGCTTTAAGATATTTTATTTATGTTAGAACAAAAAAAATCAAAGATGCAAAAAAAGAATCTTGATTCCTCGCCTGATGAAACAAGAACATTTGAAAAAGGTAAGGTGAATATTGCAAATTTTGAAGATATAACCATTGGTAGAGCAACCTTGGAACCAGGATGGAGTTGGGATAAATGTGTCAAACCTTTAGCTAAAACAAATAGTTGTGAATCTCCTCACTCGCAATATATTGTATCCGGAAGAATGAAAGTTGTTATGGATGATGGATCTGAAGAAGAATTTGGTCCTGGAGATGCATTAGTGATTCCCTCTGGACATAATGCTTGGGTAATAGGAAATGAGCCTGTAATTGCAGTTGATTTTACGGGATTGAAAGATTACGCAAAATCTTAAATAAAAATTTTATTTAAAATATAAAATTGATTTCTATTGTTATTTTTATATGGCTTCTATGACTATTAAAAGAACTATTATAAATATTAAAAATAAACGAATTAAACCGTCCACATATACATCACACTAAAACTCTACCCCTGTGTTTACAGAAATGTTAACTGCTAAGAATATTTGTTATATTAGTTTAAAGTTTTCAAATATATTTACTATATATAATTGATTTATGATATTGATAGCAGAATAATGATATGTTATTATATAGATATTAAAATGCTATTTCTCGCATAATTATCACATATTAGATCTTGTATAATTAGAAATATCCTATACTATCCTGTATGGACTTCGTATCGATTAATAGTGATAATGATTCACTATTTTATAGTTTACGAGGTCTGATACTATGTCTGATACATTGTTGTACTTTCTCAATCTATTTCGGAATATATCGCTTATTATCCTGTACTTTTTCAATCTGCAACAATGGTATGTTCTATCAATATCTCTTTTTTTTTGAATGGCTTTTGTTATACTCTTTTTCTTCTATTGTAGATACTTCGTGATTTCTTTTCTTTTTATATGGTAGCGATGATATTTGTTCTGGGAATTCTGCCTTAACTGCAAGATAGTCAAGATCAAATATATTTACTACAACCTCTTTTGGAATTACCGGATGATTCTTTTTATAAACATCATCATTATCATGTCTACTGCATCCTTTCTTATGATTTGCTTTATGAATTATAAAACCCGGTTTGTTAGCCACAAGTTGATTCTTAATGGTATGTCTCTTTTTCTTTCCTAAAGAATAGTACATCTTGCGTCTTCTCTTATCTACAGATCTTGGTATCGACTGTTCTATGTACAATCTATAAAAGCCACAAAGCCTGGAAAATATCTCTCAACCTCCTCTGGAGTTTTCAGCCTTTTTGTTATACTGTATATCTTCTGTGGAATAGGTACACACATTCTTACCAGACCTTCTATCTTTTGAATATCTCTATGCTTATGTTACTCTCTGATCAAGGTCAAAGAGAAAACCAGCAAGAGTATAGGTGATGTAAAGACGATAGTAAAAACAAGCCATATTAAAAATCTGTTTTTAATGTCTAACTTGAAAGGTCTTCCTCTAGCCCCATCTTTTCTTTCTCTTTTTGTATATTTTCTTTTAGTTGATAAACGCTGTATCTCATGTTTGCTATATCTTTTTGCTATCTCTTTATTGTAAAAGTCATCGAATTCTTTTAATGTTAGGCCAGTGAATGATTTGAAAAACAGAGTTTTTGGATAACCTATTATAGAAAAGCAATGAAAGGACATGTTAATTCAGAAATATGGTCATAAAGATTATTCTAATTATGCAAGGAATTTAGTAATGAAATTAACAGTTCCCTTATGCTCTGTTGTGCTTTGTTGCATGATTCGAAATACAGTTAAAGATATACCTATTTCATAGCAAAACTAATTAAATTATAACTATTTACATCCGCTCATTAATACTAAAACGTTAACAAAAAACGATTTACTGAATCATGCAACAAAGCACTCTGTTGCATAACTAGTTTTCCTGAAACTATATACATTCATTTTATACAATTCTTCTAAACAGGTTGTATAGCGATACCTTCATTGTCATCTCTTTTACCATGTTTTGAAACCTGATAGCGGATGTGTATTCGCCAAACATCCGCTTTATAGATGAAAATGCTGTTTCAACAACCATCCATCGTTGTCCATACTTTCTTTTCTTTTTCC
>JBDUES010000038.1:0-3748 GCA_040297625.1 Candidatus Nitrosocosmicus sp.
CCTTATCGAAAATTAATTTCCATTGTTCTGTGGTTAAATCATTTTTCTTTGCAAATTTAATTTGACTAACCTTATCAGGATCTCCAAAAGGACACATAGGACAGAAAAAGTTACAGTAATGTGTGAGGCTGAAAACAGCAATTAATGGACGCCTTCTTCCGATAACTCTGTTAGCTGACCAATTCCCTAAAAGCTTGATTGTACGTATAGTATCAACTACCAATGATAAAGTTCCATGTAAATTGATTTATTAAGTATTTTCATTAGATCTTTTTGTATATTTAATGTGCTTTGTTGCATGATTCTTAAAATCCCTGACCTTTTTATCTGTCTTGTCTAAATGGAGATTATTTTGTTATACAGTAATGCTTTTAGCATCATTTCCTGTATTATATTTTTTAGTTTGACTGAATAAACATACTCTCTATCAAACATTCTTTTTATAGATGAGAATACCGTTTCTACAATCCATCTGTGTCCATAGCTTACAATGCTATCCGTCCATCCTTGCAAATCATTTTTTTGGGATATAACTGACAGGTTTCTAATGATGTGTCCTGTTTTCAGTCTAACTTTAGCATTCTTTCTTACTTTGATGCAAGGCAAGATTCCATTGTCCGCTAGACATTCAAAAATATCATTACCTTCATAGGCTCCATCATCAGCAAATAGTTTGCCTATTGCTGTTATTTTATTTGATTTTATGACATCCTCAACCAATTCTGGTAACGCTTTGCTATCATGAACATGTTCATCAGTAACCTTCATCGAAAGAATTTTCTTGATTTTCACATCCACTTCTGCTACATGTATTTTCAAATACCCTTTCTTTCTTATTTTCCATTTATCCCTCCTCATACATTGGCCTCTATTTGTTACCTTTATGCCTGTAGTGTCTATTGCAATGACAATGTAATCGTTTTCAAATTCCTTACTTTTGTTATCATCTTTTATTTTTATATCTAATTTGTTTATCCTTCTGCTTATTGTACTGTAATCAGGGATAGAAGGTACTTTTCCCTCTAGCATGTCCTTGTGCAATTCCTTCTTTTGTTTGCCGATATGGTAGATGAAAGTACACTTTAGCATATCTAAGCAAGAGAAGAAGAAATGTATTTGGATAATGAAATGGCTCATAATCCAACCTTGTCTTTGTTCATCTCTTTTAGATCTCCATCCCAATTGTTAATAACATCAAAACCAATTAGAATTTCATCACCTCGTCTAACTAGAGATTGGTTGTAGTCGGACCATTTCATATGTTTTCTTAAAAGGTGTTAGCTAAATGTATTATGAAATAGAGTAATCATGCAACAAGGAAGATCATTTATAGTAACTATAATATAAAGAACTATTTGAATCATAATACTATCATAGAATCATTTTAAAAGAATTTTACATAAATATAGTTTAATGATATTGCAAATTGTTTTAGAAATATATAGATGCAGTCATCAAATAATATATGAAAACTCACCATATTCATTACTTTTTGTAAAAAACGAATATAATAAAATGCAAACTATATACATATATCTTGATAAAAAAAGGATTGACCACTATTACCACTAATTTTTTGTTATTATTGAAACCCGTATGAAATGCTTTGTTGCATAATTTCGAAAAACAGTTAATTATGCTGATATTTTTAGCAAATCGTATTCAAGTATGACTAATTACTTCGCAAATATAATACTAAAACATTATCAAAAAAAACGATTTATTGAATCATGCAACAAAGCAATATGAAATACTTTATTATTAAATAAAGAATAAAGAATAATTTAAAAATAGAAATTAAATATTAAATATTCTTTCTTTTTCGCCTTTCTAGAATTTTATAATACAAGTAATAAATTAATAATAAATCAGAGTAGTTAGATTATTCTTTTTCGCACGATAATAAGTAATAAAAAAAGATAGATATTAAATTAAATAATCCTTTCTATGTGGATTTGCTTCGCTTTCAGAAAACTTTAAAATGCAAACGACGTCCATCAATACTGTCTACTAGATTTTTTTTGGATATAAAATTTGGTTTTATCAACTAGTCCTTTTAGGGTGATTATATAATCGTCTATAATTTCTTGAACTTCCAGAATCAATATCATTTAATCCTCGTGCTTATTTTTTAATAGCGTTATGCCAATTTATATTATATCGGTCATGACATATAAAAAAAATATAACATAGTATAAATACAGGCAATATTTAGTTGCGAGCAAACAAAGCATCTAGCATTAAGTTGTCAGTTAGTATACATGTTTAAATATAATCTTCCAACTAAGATACATTAAATACAGGTAGTTATATGTCTTATATTTTAATAGGTTATTTTGTAAGGTATTAGGTTGGATATAATCACACTATAAGTATTAAAAAGGAGAAAAAATTATTAGTAAAATAAAACATGTTCATATTTTGCTGCATTCGGATTTGATAAAATAATATCCGTTTAATTTATGGATCAGAATCAAAAGAGAAAAAGCAATTAAATTAAATTAAATCTGTTTGCTTTCACCGATAAAAGATTTGTTGATTAGTTTAAAAAAAAGAATATTTTTATTAGATGGCGATCTATCGATAATAATGGATTTTATTAATCACCGCATTAAAAGGTTAAACCCACATCTAGATGATAGATTAGGATTCAATAGTCCAGTTCCTAATATAGATCCTAGTGAAATAGAACAATTGAACAATGATTTATTTAAATCTATTAAAATGAGAACGGAACAAATAGCTAATAACCAAAACAATCAAGAATCGTTTGAGAAAATGGTTCGTCAAATGCATGGTCAAGATATATCCAATATATCCGATTTAACAAAAGATTTTGAAAGAAAAACTAAAATAAATTATTAATAAAATAAATTTTATTTATCATATCTTCACTATTTATCAAAAGAATTCTAAAAAAGTCAGTAATAAGAAATATAAAAATTAAATATATCATCCGTAAGAAAATAATTTAATCAACTATAGTGTTATTATTTTTGTATATTTTTTATATACTCATTCTTGAACAAGGTATAAAAACTTCTTATAAGTATAATCAATTCTAATCATCTTCAACTTTACTGATAAGTTATTTTGAATGGTTTTGATTATTATGCACTTTGCTACTCATACAATTAATTAAATCATCTTACTCTTTTTTAAATCGTCTGATTCAACTTTTAATATTACATTTCTGTAACTATATAGATTGGTAAGATCACTGATTCCATATTAAACAAATGATGATATCTACTATGTATTACTTTCTTAAAAAATTAAAAGTAGAACCAAACATTTTAAATAAAAAGAATTATCGAATTCGATTTACCAATTTAAAGACTTGCCAATAATGTCCTTTAAATATCATATATAATTCTGTCTTTAAAGCAATATTATAAGTTCAGCCCGTAAGCAATTTTTATAGAAAATGATGTATAATAATATGTTATAGAACAAAATATACAAACGTCTAATTTATCCTAGATATTATCTTTTGATTGTTTTGGCAATATAACTCAATAGTTAAAATATCTAACTTTAGGTACATTTTAACTTTTTTATTCAGAGATTATTTATTTATAATTATTGTACATGCATAAACTTAAAAAATTAGAAGGATAAAATTGCTCTGTTGCATAACTAGTTACCCATAACTTATTTTTGTCGAATTTATGTCATTCTTCTAAATAGATTATACAATGATACCTTTAAAATCATCTCTTTTATCATATTCTGGAATTTGATTGCA
>JBDUES010000039.1:0-3390 GCA_040297625.1 Candidatus Nitrosocosmicus sp.
ATGATTCACACCAAATTTCCAAAATGTTATTTGTTTATGGATAAAGCATCACCTCATTACAAATCAAAGAAAGTGATCAAATATTTTGAGGAAAACAAGGATACTCTGATACCAGTATATCTTCCAACCGCATCGCCAGAGTTTATGGTAATGGAAGAAGTATGGAATATAGCCAAGCGAGATCTACTTGTCCTGAAATATTATACATCATTTGCAGATTTGAAGAATAGGATATCCAGATATTTCAGAACAAAAAGATTCCATCTTAATATGGAAAACTATCTGTTAAGGGAGGTTCGCTAATATATGCTAAATGGTATATACAACAGCCTATCATATACAGAATGTTAAAAAGGATGGATTCCTTTGATCAAGCAAGAGCTAACCTTTGGGACAGGGACAGTATCTCAAAATCATATTCTAGAGTTTAGTTTTAAGCTGTTGTAAAATGTATCAAAAGATAATTGAAATTATGACCAAGTCTCAATTATTTAGAAATTAGGTAGTATCTCCTTTTGACAAAAAAAGATTGATTTATCTTCCAATTTAATTTGTACAAAGCCGTCTAAAACTTTCCAATATTTATCTCTATTTTTATATATTTGTAAGTTTGGTTTGAATATGAGTTTAAATAACAATTTTAAAATATTTGTATTCTTAACGTATATTACAATCTTCCCCAAGGTCGATATTCTTCATAAACATCAATATGATTTTTCATTTTGCTTTCCCCCCCTTCTAATCTCAAAAATTAATAAAAAGAAAAGATTGAAAAAAGGATTATTAAATTGAATAATTGATCCATAATACCTACCCAATTATTTTTCTTTTTTTATTACATCAAATTTTGTGGGTCGTGTAAAAAAAAGACCAATCCATATTGGAAATGTATTCATAAATGATACATACCATGCTAGAACAATACTCATGACAATATGCTTTATATTTTTTTCTCCTGTGGTATACCCGATATAACCATAAACACCCAACCAACAAATTAACGATAAGTAAAAAAATATTCTTTGTAAAAAAGTAAATTCTAATCGATGAAAAATTAAATCAAGTATTATACCTGAAATGGAAAGCCATAAGAATGATCCTCCTATCAAATAGTAAATAATTAATCTTAATTTTGATCTATTTGAAAGAATTTTAGAAATTGCATGAACATTTCCCCATAACCACCTTTTCCTTTGTTTAAAATAATCCTTAAAAGTCCAAGGCGAGGTTATATAAATAGATTCCCAAACGAAACCCCACTTTACTTTATAAGAAGAACATCTATGACCAAATATTAAATCTTCAGATGCTATAGCGTCGAATTTCCACCCGACTTTCTGTTCAATGGATGCTCTGACACATAGACCTTCACCATGAACCCAAACTGGATGTCCAAGTGATTGAAAAACAGAACACACACTCATACAAGCCAGCGTTCTCATATTTTCTACATAAGAATAACGTGTTCCATAATTAAGTTTAGGACGAATTATTCCTTCCATAACATCATAATTTCCTGAGAAACATTTTTCAATATATCCTTTTGAAGGAATAGAATCGTCATCTAAATAAAGGATTTTAATATTGTCTGTTGTTATATTAAGATTCATTCTAATTTGAGTAGAATAGTCTAAAGCTCTCGCCTTGTATTTTGAAATTGACACAAAGTCTTTTGGAACAACAACTACTTTATTTGCATTCTTATACTTTTCTGGAGAATTTGATTCGGTAATTACCCATAATTCATAGGGTATATTTAAGTTATAAGATCTTACTGTATTTATGATTCTATTGACAAAGTTATAATTTCCTATAGTAGTAATTTGTATTATTATTTTTTTTGTAGATGCATTATTATTAAAATATAATTTATAACGTGAATAACCATAAACCATCATCAATAATGTAAAAATTGGAAAAATCCATACAACAAAAATAAAATTTTCTAATAAACCCATATCAAATTACCTTAGCGTTTTGTTTTAAATGATTGTATTTTGGAAATTTTCATCTTTAACAATTATTTATATGTATGTATATATTTAATTTGGTATATAATTTTATATTTTCATTAACTTTATCTGCTGTCTTTAACAAATCCAAAGAAATATCAATTTTTTTGTAAATGATATAAGAAGACCTTTAACATCATTGGGTAGGCAAGCACCGCCATAAGGTCTGCCTCCTATAGTACAATAAAGATAATTCAACAATCCTTCTATAGATTCGCTAGCAAGTTGACGTCTAAACCCAGTTTCATCTAATAACCACATCTCATTAGTAAATTATATCTTGATAGCATTAAAACAACTACTATGGTAAATTTCATAAACTCAGCATTTTCTAAATTAGTTCTATAAACTTTGCCACAAACATCTTTGTAGATGTTATAAAGTATATCTCCATTTTTAGGATCGTGTTCTCCAATAACAGTTACCCAGGGATTTAAGGAATCGCTTTCACTTGAAATTGCCCTTAAGAATTCTGGTTGCATAGTAATACCAAATCAACTCCAGCTTTTAATTTGAGAATATTTTTCAATTAATGGTATAATCATATTATGGGTAGTAAATTGAGGAATAACAATACTTTTACTGTTATAAGATAAAATGAACTATTATTATTAACTTTTAACCATTTACCAATATTTGATGATGTATTGATAATAATCAAGTAATCGATATTTCTGTCAGAGTTAGGCGGCATAGAAACACTGATCATATAATATCACCTGTTTATCAAAATATTAATCTAGAGTACATCTATATAGCATATCCAATATGTATTTTCATCTCATTTACAACTTTAGGATTATTATCTACAAAAATGACAGTATGATTTTTTGATATTACTCCTTTTCAAGCTGCTTTGCATATTCTTTCACAGCCAATAATTAATATTGTTTTAAACATGCAAAAAAGAGAAATTACAATATATATGATTTTTTTAATTTTTCAATCTAAAGTCAATAAAGAGCATTACTTTGTAAAAGAAATAGATGGTATAGAATTGTTAATAAATTTCATTAGATCCCTTGTATAATTGGTATAAACAGATTTTTATGACTATTATTTCCTCTAAAATGTCCTTTCATTACTTTTCTCTGATAAACTATCCACAATACCCGTGCTTTTCAAATCGTTCACTGGCCTTACATTAAAAGAATTTGACAACATTTACGATAAAGAAATAACAAAAAGATATGAAAAGCACGAGATAAAGCGGTTATCCAAAAGGAAATTCCGAAAAAGAAAGTTTGGTGCAGGAAGACATTTCAAACTAAATGTAAAGGACAGATTTTTGATGCTTTTAGTGTACTATCGTCTGTATATAACATACACGTTAGCTGGCTTTCTCTTTGATTTGGATCAGAGTAACATTTGCAGGGAC
>JBDUES010000040.1:0-5360 GCA_040297625.1 Candidatus Nitrosocosmicus sp.
ATCAAACAGAAACCCAGCCAAAGTATAGGTTATGTAAAGACAATAGTAAACTAAAGCAAAAGAAACTTATTCTCTAGGTCAAGTTTGAAATGCCTGCCAGCACCTATGCCTCTTTTTCGGCCTTTTCTTTTGGACAAGCGTTTTAACTCGTGTCTTTCATATCTTTTTACTATCTCTTTATTGTAAATATTATCAAATTCTTGTAATTTAAGGCCGGTAAATGATTTAAAAAGCAATGGCTTTTTGGATAACCTCTCGTATGAAAACAAAGAGAGAACAGGTTGATGATAAACTAATGGTCATAAAGCTGTTTGCAAGTAATTATGCAAGAGATCTACTATTTTCTTAGGATTTGAAAATTCACAATATATCCTACATTCGCCACCCTTGGATATATCAACAATTGCGGCCACTTTCTTGGGTATTCATAGTATTAGAAGGGTTTGTGGTTCAGTCAACAGGTCTATACTTTTTTGTTATATGTTCACCCTTGGTTCCAAGTGGGTTAATATTATTATCAATCCTATAGTTAATCGTTAAAAGATAATCTTTTAGTTTTTTTTGATTTAGCTAGTTTAGTATAATCAAGTTCATAACATAAAGAGATAGAATGAATTGTTCTAATTTTAAATGAAAAATTAATAACACTTATGAACTTAATGGAGTTATTGAGAAATCAACAAAACTGATTCTCATGATATAGAATTATTTAATTTTATTGATTGTAGTCGAAAGATTTGTTTTCATTTTTTAGAACAACTCATTCATTTCCTTTTTCTTTAACAGCTGTGTAAAGGATGCTGTATGTTCTCTTGTAAACTAATACTGCTTGTTTTCATCAACAAAAATATTGTTGTATTTTTTAACATATTCTCAAGTTTTTAAAAATTAACAATTCTAAACAAGCATAATCTCTTTACATTAAAGATTATTCAAGTATTTACATAACTGTTAACTTAATGATGATAGTATACCAACTAGCAAAAGTACGCTAAATAATTTGATCATCAATAAGTTTTATAACAAAAGAGTCTGTCATTAAATCGCATTTATCTTTGATCGGGGAGAAGATATATCCTATGTATTTGATTTAGCAAACTTATGCTAATTGATATAGGTAATAAAATGTGAGATCATGTAGTTAGCGGACACAAGGGGGTTTGAATTGGGTAGGTAAAAGGGTTCAATTAAATAATTTGATAACACATTTAATTTTAACTTTAATAAAGAAATATTTTGGATATCAAAATGATTTCAAAAATAATAGATGAATTCAAGGTAAACGAAGATACGTTATTGAGATTGATTGAAGGAGATATTACTGAGAGAAATGTTGATGTCATAGTTAACCCTGCAAATTCTTACTTAATCCACGGTGGAGGTGTAGCTGGTGCTATAGTTAGAAAAGGTGGAAGAATCATACAAGAAGAAAGTAGCAAGATTGGTTTTGTCAATGTAGGGAAATCTGCAATAACTTCAAGTGGAAGTTTGCCATGTAAAGCAGTAATTCATACTGTAGGTCCCCAGAATGGTGAAGGAAATGAGGATGAAAAATTAAGTAACGCCATAAACAGTTGTCTTGAACTTGCTAGCCAACAAGAATTTAAAAGTATATCAATACCTGCAATAAGCTCAGGAATATTTGGTTTTCCAAAGGATAGATGTGCAAAAATATTAGTAAAGGAAACAATAAAATATTTGTTTCAAAGGGAAAATTCAATTATTACTATTGTAGAATTTTGTTTACGGGATAAAGATACAATTTATGAATTTCAAAAAGAGTTTGATAAACTAAAATAATGAATCTTATCTAATTTAGTCTTAAAAAATGACAGTAAGAGATGTGTTAATGTTTTCCAATTATAGTTATAAAATGACTTTTGAGATGAAATATTGTTAACATAGTATATGAATTGATTTGAATAATTATGATAAATAGGGCAAAAATATAGATTTGATATACATCAAGTTTAAATTTAAAATCGAATAAATATTACAATTTTGTGTGGTTCTAAGCCAAGGGGGGTTTGATTTGGATAGGTAAAGGGGTTCAATTGATTTAATAATTTTAGCTATATATATTAAAGTAATTTATTATAAAACAGCTAAATAAAAACTGAATTGATTTACTGTAACACTTGATATTGTAACTACAACAAGAATGACAGATAACAACCAAGTTTCATAATTGGTTAAATTTTTAATTTTTAATTTTTATCTTTTTTATTTTTATGATCCCTTGTTTACTTTTTTCTATAGTTATTTTTATTGTATGTTGATGTTTGAAATGGCATCTACCAAAAAATTCATTACTTGATAAATATATTTTATTAACAATGACTAATTTAAAAACAGATTTTCTTGCTGCTAATGAAAAATATGCTGAAACTTTTAAAGATGGAGATTTACTTGCCTCTCCAGCTAAAAAAATAGCGGTATTATCATGTATGGATGCTAGGATATCAATAAATGATATTTTAGGATTAAAGTTAGGCGATGCTCATTTTATTAGAAATGCAGGAGGAATTGCAACAGATGATGCAATACGTTCACTTATAATTTCACATGAGATTTTAGGAACAGAAGAATTTATTGTCATAAATCATACTGATTGTGGGATGCTAAAATTCAAGGATGAAGAATTACAAAAAAAAATTTCAGAAAAATTTAATATTAATGCTTCTAGTCTAAAATTTTACTGCTTTCCTAATTTAGAAGAAAATGTCCGAGAACAAATAAAAAAGATAAAATTATCGCCATTCTTTCCAAATGTTCCAATTCATGGCTATGTTTATAATATAAAAACAGGGAAACTAAACAACGTTGTATAAATTAGAATTTTGATAAAATTTAAAGAAAAAATTACCAATAATAACACAAAATATCTTAAACTTATTACTTACGGAATAGGGATTGCCATTACATTCGGAGCTTATTTGACAACCAGATTAATTAAATTCCCAGAGAAAGTATAGGTAGAACGGTGCAGACGATACCCATAAAATCAGAAGATAAGATAATAGTTTAACAGAACAAATATAATAAAACTGCTTTATTGCATGCCCTTCAATGGTAATCCGTTATCCGAGTATTAAGGATTTATTATTTAGTCAAACATCTTCAAATATTGACATTGAATTCTATTATTATTTAATATCCTACTACAACATTGAAATTCATGATTAATAGATACATACATTTCCCTGAAATAATATGCGCATATTCCCCAATCTATTTTTATACTATTCGCAAAAAAAAAGTTCAATGACTATTAAAAATCCCAAAAAAAAGTTTGATTATCCATGTTATGGGACACAGACACTATCTGGATGGTGAGGCGAGTATGGAATTTCATACTATTTCACTATGTTTCTTGAAATAATTATATTTTGTATTAAATGTATTACTTATGATTATAACCGTTGGCTATGATTTATCATTAGGCTTCAGTAGATTGTTGAACGAGTGGAATTAATCACGATAACGCACATTAAGTTACATGAGATTAATAATTTAGTCTTTTCGTGGCCATTTATAAAAGCTTTAAATCAGCAACTATGTGTTCAACCTTGTTCCTTTTTATTGGTCCAAATGCTAAGACTGTAGGAATATTTTCAACTATTTTTATTTTTTGATCACCTTTTACAATCTTGATTGGAAAACTTAGTTCATGAGTTAACTCGATTAGTTTTGAATGCAACTCATAAAATTCTCTAAGCGAACTTACTTTTAAGATGATTTTTTGAGATGCATGGAATTTCTTCCATGTTGTATAGGTAATGTATTTTCTCTGTATGCATTCCTCTATAACATATTGAGTAACATCTGCCACTCTACCTGCAATTTGTCCTTTACTCATTTTTATGTCAGTTCGTACTAGGAAAATCATCACTACTTTATCACCTTCCAAACTCATATTCTTCGATTCACAATCTAGACTATAAGATATCCAGTATACAGAACAAGCTACTGCCAGTCTCAAAATATTCTAACCAATGAAGACTACGGTACTTTAAATATCCAAATTTGAGCATTCGATTAAATAGTGATGGTAGAAATTTCTGTATGCAGATTGATATTTGTTCTCTAAAATCTAATCATTTTTACTTGACCATTACGAAATTTTAGATGTCCATATGAACGCTAATTGTGACTAAATATTTTAACAAACATCGTAAAGGTCCAGTGGGACCAGTGGCAATTTTTTATTTGGAAACCCCCTTCATTTTGTCTTTTGATAACCAACTAAATAAAAGATATTCAAGTATATGAGCCCATGTAATCAATGGGCCCAAGGGGGTTTGAACCCCTGACCTACCGGTTATGAGCCGGTCGCTCTACCAGGCTAAGCTATGGGCCCATCATTTTACTTTATCGAATCAATCACTGTATAAAGGTTTTGATTATTCCATAACGCTGAAAAACTTTAACAAGCAATAATAGTTGTATCTACATATTTGCTTTTTACCGAATCTAAAAGTCTATTCTGAGCTTTAAGGGATATTATTGCAGCGTTTAACATTTTATCCTTTTTATCATCCGTTGATTCTTTAATAATATTTTCCCATATTTTGGAATGATAGACATCTATTTCTTTATGAATCTTGAAATATTCGCTCGACTCATCATCAGTAATACCATAAAATTTAACAAGACCATCTAATTTGGTTTCGCTTATTTTTGGCAATTCTTTTTCAAAAGCATATAGTGCAGCTACACCTTCTTCAAAAGATGATTCGGATACTTTTATCAAATCATTAATAGATTGTTTTGTTAAATCTTCACCACTATAATTCAATAATTCATTTTTATCAACCTTCAATGATGAAGAAAATTTAGTCCAAGGTTCTATATGTTCGTGTTCATCTTGTAGGGTATTTTGAATCAAATTTTCATATTTTTTTTCTTTATTGGTTTTTAAAACATTTTCTACTAATGAGGGAACAATTTTTACCAATTGAAAATATTCTTTAGAATAACCTGCCAAATGTTCTAAAGTTAATTTACCTTCTTGCCATAATTTATAAAAATCATGTTTAAGTAAACTATATTTTTCTATCTCAAAATTTATTTGGTCAATTAAATTACTCATATACATATTTTAATTTCATTTTCTAATAAAAAAACATTTTGAAAAAAGCCGATATAAATGACAAAATAAGAAAGGATTTTATAATATCTTAAAAATACACAAATTGAAGCTCCGGTGGTGTAGAAGCACCAAAAGCTGCATAGTCCGGTCAAGCATTGCGGCCTTTCGAGTCGCAGATCCCGGGTTCAAATCCCGGCCGGAGCATCGACTCGATATCTTTTACTAATAATTTACTCAAGAATAATAAAAAAAATGTTAAAACAAACCA
>JBDUES010000041.1:0-10530 GCA_040297625.1 Candidatus Nitrosocosmicus sp.
GATCTAATGATAAATCTTCACCATCTCCTCTACTTGTATTAACCCAATTAAATAATGATAATGGCATTAATCATTTCAGTAACGTAAAAAAGGAGGCCGGGCTTTATCATTTTGCTATATTGCTACCTGAAAGGAAATATTTGGCATCATTCCTTTGTCACCTTCAAAAAAATCTTGATACGCAATATTATGAGGGTATGGCTGATCATGCTGTATCTGAATCAATCTATATACATGATCCGGATTATAACGGGATTGAAATTTATAGAGATAGATTACCATCTGAATGGAAATGGAATGGTAATAAAATCCACATGGTAACCGAACCTCTACATGTAACTAATTTACTAAATCAAAATAGCAACGAAATTTGGAAAGGATTGTCACCTAATACCTCAATAGGCCATGTCCATTTACATGTATCAAACCTTATAAGAGCAAAAAAGTTCTATGATGTACTTGGTCTTAATCATACCGCATCATATCCGGGTGCATATTTTTTTGCTGCAAATGGATATCATCACCATGTAGCTACTAATACCTGGATGGGAACAAATATTTTACCTGCTAATAATAATAATGATCAGAATAAATCCGGTCTTGATCATTATGCAATAATCATATCTGAGGCTAAAGAAGAAGAGATAGCAAATTTAAAAACCATTTTGTCAGTTTGGGAATATTAATAGATGAAAAATTACTTGAATCAGACAGCCAATATCTGACTTCATTCTATGTCTATGATCTGGATGGAATAAAAATACAGTTTTTGTTTAGCTAATTTTTATTAATGATTTTATAGGTACATAAAAATTAACGAATCCTATTTACTTTAGAGAGTATCTCATGATCTAATTGATTTTACTAAAAAAATAACTCTATCGTAGGTATACCAATTAGAATAGTTTACTAAATCAAAGATACAGGATATATATTCTCGATCAAAATTAAATGCTATTTAATGACGTGTTCTTTTGTTATAAAACTTATCGATAATTAAATTATTAGGATAATTTTGCTAGTTGGTATAATGTTCAATAATTTAATTGTGAAGATATTCGAAATCATATATAATAATATACTATTTTGAGTTTCAATTTTTGAAGATACATATATGTTATGAAAATTTCTCAAAAGTAAGTTTTATAATTCAATTAGATAATATTAAAATCCTTGGAAAAATCCAAAAAGATTAGGAGGCTTAGAAATAATAATTAAACATATAATACTGTTATAATATTAGTTACATATTAAGAAATACAAATTACAAATGAAATAGATAATAAAGACATTCGGTTCAAAAACTTGATTGATCTTATCATATCCTATTCAATTTATAAAATTAAATGTTATTAATTGTAGATTGTATTATTTGAATCAGAATAATCTTGTAAAGATTAAATGAATAAGGACCATTCGAATTATACAAGTATAAAAAAAGCATTCCTGCTTGTTTCACTCAAATGATAATATCTGTAACGGCTTTTCTCTATTTGGGCGGGGTAGTAGTGGTTCTAGATATTAACCAAGACCTGGTGTTGTATGGATCTTATTCTCAATATGTTTATTCACGTTTTCTATTCCTGTAAGATGCAATAATACAAAACCAAGGGTACCAGTATCTGCATCTTTTGAATCACAACTGCACAATAATACAACACCTGTTTGTTTAGTGGGGTTAAAGCCAACATTAGCATTCCAGCCATTGAGTGCTCCAGTATGGTCCAAGGTCTCTGTTCCAAAATTGGTGAGCACACGCCATCCTAGTGTTATGTATTCACTATAATTCATTGGATTTGCAGGTATACCTGAATGTCGTATCAAATGTTGCAATTGAATAGAATCATCCAATTTGGTATGAAGGAGACCTAGGTTAGCAGATAAATATTTTAACATATCATTAGCAGTTGAATGAAGTGAACCGGACGCGGCCATTATATCAGGTATTTGTGGTGTACTAATTTCTGAACCATTCTGGTGGCCAACAGGGAATCTATTTTTAATATCATTCTGTGAAAGTGTAATTTTTGTATCATTCATTCCTAACACATCTAATATTCTGTCTTTGACCATCTGCTCATATGGAACACCGACTTTTACTGATAGTAAATGTCCAAGTAATCCCATTCCAAAACTAGAATATTGAAATTGTGAACCAGGTTCTCTTGTAAGTGTAGTGTTGGACAAAGCCTGATACAATAGATTTTCATTATAATTGGGATTGAAAGTTCCAACGTTATTGTTGAGCCATATGTTAGTAGGCCATTCAGGGAGTCCAGATGTGTGGGTTGCCAAGTTTTCAAGTGTTATTTTATGTCCATTAAATTGAGGCACCTTTACTCCTGCAGGAAGGTATTTTTCAATTGGATCGTTTAAATTGACGAGCCCTTGTTTTACCATATCAGCCAAAAGTAATGTCGTGAATGTCTTTGTAATGGAGCCTATATCAAATAATGTACTTTCATTTACCGGCACATTATTTGATTTTGAAATATTTCCAAAGCTAAATACTTTGGTACCATTCGTATCTATAAATCCTATAACAATAGCAGCTTTAGATTTGTTAAGTATCTGATTAACAATAAAATTTTTTACTTCTGATGTTATTTGTTGTTGTTGATGTTGATTTTTGATGGATTTAGTAGTAGTATACGTTGTAGAGTTATAGGGTAATAAAGATGACGACGATAACGAATACCCAAAGGATGTTGTATATAGCATGGGAAATAATCCACTGAATAGAATTATTATAAATGATATGGATAACAATATCTTTGAATTATTATTTCTTTTGTAATTCTTAACAATATTCATATTATTAAACAAACTAGATCAATATCTTTTATATAACATTTTATTAATTATTTATTTTATGTCATATTCCAATAAATTATAAAATTATCATATAATCTAATTTTTGCAATTATCTGTACAGTATGTTTAATCTTTAGAAAGAGTTGAACCTGTTTTAAAACTACTTCTAAATATCTATATATAATTGAGTATATCTATTCCTAACTCCAATACCTTTGCATGTTAATGAGCCCTGTTGTAGTAAGGAAAAAGCTATGAATTCTTTTTATGATTATGAATTATGTTTTATCAAAATAGAAAAAGAATAGCACTAAAAGATGTAGTATATACTTTGTATTGCATTATTACTTTTGGTATTTCATTAAGAAATATATCTACTAATGCCATATCCGGATTTGTTTAAAGAAGTCTAGTGCAATACAATGTTGGACACAAAAATACATACTAGAAAAAGTATCTCATACAAAGATACTTTTCTGAAATTATATTTGATGAAACTCACAGAAGGATAAATATAAATAAAAAATTGCTAAATGTTTTAATTTTTTTATATATAATTTTTGTTTAGGTTTATGCATTATGTTACTTATGTCAAACCACGATCTTATTTGGAAGTTATGGGTTGTTATACCTGTTTTTATTGCTATTGTATTTCTACTACTGATTATTCCAAGTATTGTAATATTTATTAGTAATAATAGTTATTTTGGTATTATCAATATTGTGTATGGTCAACAGGGTAAAGTAAACTAGAATACCACAAACATTTCTTTCGATAACCACGACAACAAGTCCTAGGTAATAGAGATCTTGCATAATAAGGATTTATATTCGATGTGTCTTGTTATTATGTAGTTGTGATTCAAAGGATGATGACATGCCTAATCTTTGTTTTGTGCTACTGCAACTAACGGGCGCAGAAAACTTAACTTGGCATGATGAAAAAAATATCCATACGACTCCAGGTCTTGGTTAATATTGTTGATCTCATAATCTTTCATCAATAAATTCACAAATTGAAAACCTACGCATCTTTTTTATTTGTTAATTGATCGATTCAATTTTTATAATGAGGATATGCCATCATAATCGTCTTTCTTTGTTCGTAACATATCAATTTCCTTTTCCATTCTATTTATTATATTTGCATAGTTCATTATACAAATTCCGATATCATTTTTTTAACTATGGATCTATGACAGTATTTATCATCTATACAATGACAGAGCAATGTTACAACTTCATATTTTTGGATTAGATCATGCTGATTATGAAGTTTCTGCTTTTGTTGTGCTTGTTCTTGTTGCTGTATGTGCTTCTTCCTATCATTATCATTGACAGAAGAAGATAATGTTCGTAGCAACTGTACAGCTTGGGGATTGTTTTTGATTTCAAAAATATCTCGTCTTGAGTATTCCTGCCAGTCTATTTTTTTATCTTTAAGATATTCTTTCCACCATTCATCCCAATTCTCTTTATATTTTGGAAGATATCTAGGCCTATAGCGAGCTATTAGTATTCTATAACCATCTGAAACCTATGTTGGTTTCTTCAATGATTTGAGTTTTATATGTTCCACCATAGAGATGTCGCTAGATATAGATCTATTACAACAATTTTTTATTGAGTATGAAGTTTTGTTTAATTCTTTAAAAGATGATCGGAAGCAAGAAGAATGAAGTATCTCGTTAAATAATAGCCATATGGATTGCCCTTTATACATTCAAGCGTCTCATTCTCTTTAAAATATAAAGACTAGGACCACCACCATTAACAAAATCCAATAATCGCTTTATATTTAATAGTCAAGTTTCAAAACAGTGGGCTTGATTTACTTTTGAATTACATCATCCTTCCCGATTCAATATCAATCACTTTCTACTCAATGCCAAATAGAATATTTTTACAAAAAAGATATAACATACGGTTTAACTTTAAGAATCGATATCAATATTAATCCCACTCGATCCTGTCCTATCATCTGTGTATGTTTTTAGTTCTATTTATAAATAATATTATACAAGATGAAGCATCTTACTGCTCAAACCCACCACCAGCAACAACAATATCAACAATATCAACACAATCGACACTCAAAATCCATATTCTTGGTTTATATTTTCATTAAATCTCAAGAAACCAAAAAAAGATACCTGATAGATTAAAGGCCTTTCTTGATTGATATTTGTGTATAAAAATATAGAGAGCGGGAGAAAAGAAGCAGAATGAATGACATGAGTAAGAACTACCACAATCAACTGGCTCCTGATTTGACAATATCTAAAATAGTCAACGGCATGTGGCAAGTTGTAGGTGGACATGGACAGATCAACCATGAATTGGCAGTCAATGATATGATGAGATATCATGATGTGGGATTTACCAGTTGGGACCTAGCAGATATTTATGACCCAGCAGAAGATTTTATCGGGCAGTTCAGGCGTAAATTATCAGAACTAAAAGGAAAAGAAGAACTAGGTAGAATTCAGGCATTAACAAAATGGGTGCCACAGCCAGCAAAAATTACACCTTCTATCGTTAATGAAGAAATAGAAAGATCACTTCGCAGAATGAGTGTTAGCTCGCTGGATTTACTTCAATTCCACTGGTGGGATTATACCAATCTATATTATATGGATGCTCTCAAATACCTATCCGAATTACGGGATAAAGGAATAATCAAGCATATAGGTCTTACAAATTTTGATACTGAGCACATGCAGATCATAATAGATTCAGATATACAAATTGTATCAAACCAGGTTCAATATTCGATTATAGATCGTAGGCCAGAAGTAAAGATGAAACCATTTTGCTTGGAACACGACATCAGTCTCCTTGCGTATGGAAGCATCTGTGGAGGGCTTTTGTCCGAGCGCTATGAGGGAAGAATACAAGAACCATTTGTTGCAGAGTTGGATACATTAAGCTTGCGAAAATACAAACGAATAATGGATGCATGGGGTGGATGGAATCTGTTCCAAGAACTTTTATCGACTTTGAAGGGAATTGCACAAAAGTACAATGTGAGCATTGCAAATATAGCAACCAGATATATTCTTGACAAACCTGCAGTAGCAGGCGTTATTATAGGTACTAGACTAGGAATAGTTGATCACATAAACAATAATGCGCAGGTATTCAACTTTAGTATGGACAAATCAGATTGTGCTGTCATAGATTCTGTGTGTACAAGGTCAAATAACTTGTTTGAGATTATTGGAGATTGTGGCGATGAGTATAGATGATCTTATGTTCACACAGCACACACCTTTATTATAAAAATATTGTCCAATACCCAAATTAAAGAGAATGAAAAAAAGAAGATATAGCAATAAACTACAGTTCTCTTATACATGCCAGAATCAAGGCTACTAGACCATTCATGATAAGTCTCTAAAGCAATATCCTGATTTGTTAGAAGTCATGTGGTTAAAAACGTCTGAATATAAAAATCTAAAGATTCAACCTCGATCACAAATTGGATATCATTTATTTTTGAATTACATCGCTCCGGACCCCGTTATGATAATGACCGCTTTTGCAAGTCCAAGTTCATAGGTAATTATCTTCAATGGTCGTAGAGTTAAAAACTCAAGAATAGCTTTTCAATGGTCCCTAAAATGGTTTTTTATATGCTAATATTTCTTGTTATTTTTTTCCTATAAAATTTTGGTGGATATAGACTGCATTATATGTAATTAGTTCATAATTTTGTAATGTATACAAAGACAATATTTTATTAATCTCAAATTTATGTTAAATAGGCTAAGATACTGCGGTTGATTGTTTAATTGTATTTTTTCCCAAATTATATTAGAAATTGTCTTTATTTATCAATGAAAAATATTCGACAAGTTAATAAATTTTTAAATTGATAGATATCTATGACAAATATTGTAAATAATGTAGATTTAGATAAAATTGTAAATACAACTGAAAATGGACAAAGGGACAAACAAAGTCTTAAAAAACCAATCAAACTTCAAGGTGAATGGAACCTTGATTCTACTAAAGGATATCAATTTAGAACAGAATTAGCATATGAAGGTGGTAAACATACAATAGAAATTGATTCGCCTTCATTTTTGGGTGGAAATGGCAGCAGGCTTGGACCTATGGGATATTGTATTGCCGGTATTACTTCGTGCTTCATTGCTACATTTGTAAGTATTGCCTCAAGCCAAGGAATTAAGATAAATAAATTAAGCGTCAATTCAGAATGTATCATAAATTTTGCTAAAACCTTTGATATTACAGATGAACCGATAACCGAAGGAATTAATTTTCAAATCAATGTTCAAAGTGATAATGCAAATAGACAAAAACTTGAAGATTTATTAAGGATGGCAGAAGAGAGATGTCCTGCCATTTATAGCATGTCTCATTTAGTCAAAGTAAATGCAAAAATAAATTGAAATAAATGAAGGAAATATCAACAATAATAATTGCAAATAAATACATAAATTAATTAATAAAAAAATATAATTTTTCTCTTTTACTTATTAAATCATCAGAAATAAAAAATAAAAAAAGAAGGTTTTTAATATTTTAGGGTTTGATTAAAACTGCCTGCATATTTGTCCATTTGTGGCGTTATCGTTTGATTAACCATAAACATATGCTGTACTATCTCAACCTGTGCTGGGAATACTGGTAACTTATCTTTTGGATCCCATGTAAGTATCACTTTACCATACGTATCCATTAATTTACCGGACACAGCCTTTGCTTGAGCTGCAGCAAGTTCTGGAAACATTGGGTCTGCTCTATTTGTGGCAAATTCTATTGCATGATAATGCCAATTTGGTTTTTCCCTATCAGGTAATGCTTTGTATTGGTCTGCTGTAATTATGTATTCAATACCTATTAAGGTTGCATTAGAGGAACTAGTATCATAAAGTTGGCATACTAGTACTATCTTATCATTAGGTTTGCAATAGTGCTGTACTCTGAGGACAGGGTCATCAAAAACATGTCTTATGGCAGATAGATGTCCTTGTGGAGTATTGTATCCGTCTACAGGTTTTGCGGTAGTACTAATGATTGTAGAATTATTTAATTGTGCTTGTACATTTGCAAATCCAGATGAGAGTGATGCGGAGATAGTTCCAATTGCAACAAGGGCAATTGAAAAGGTCAGAGCGATTCTCAGTCCTGATTTTGAATAAAATTTTGATATTTTATTTTCAAAACTCATTAAAAAGCATTGGACAATATTGTATATATAGCCCATACACATTTTTCAAACCTGATTATCATCGATGGAAATGATGGTTCAAATTAAGAGATACTTTTACTTTTATATAATCTACTTTACCAATAAGCACTCTTTGCCATACCTTTATTAGATATAATTTCGATATCAAGGGAGTCCATACCGAAAATTACTCTTATGGATTTGATATTGCTTTTATATAGATTATACTTTTTTCCTTTTTCTGAAATGATGGTACCATGGATAACAAGTAACCCTGCCTTTTCTAATTGGCGAACTCTTCTGTAAACAGAACTAATTGGAACTTTACATTCGTGAACTATGTCAATGATCGACTTTGGTTGGTTCATTACAAAAAAAATTATAATCCTAGAGTATTTATCAGAAATAGCTTTTAAAGCATTGTTTTTATAGTTTTCATCAATACGATAACCTATAGCCGGTCACTATTAAGAAATAATTTGATTATTATATAACTATTGGTTAAGATATTTACTTAAAGTAGTAAATATTCTAGTTAGAGTATTGATAAAGTGGATTATGGATACAAAACATCTAAATTTCATCACCTACATCAAATCATCATCATTAAAAAAATATTTCTATAAGATTAAATCTTTGTACCTAAATTCAATATCTAAATGGTTTTTAATTACTATTTTAGTAAAATTTTAAAAATTGGAAATATGATTTAGTTTAATTTTTGTGATACAGTTCCATGCCAAGGAGTTGCACCATTAGCGTTCTTTTCTGCATCTCCTCCTTGAGTAACAAATATTTATGAATATGGTAATATACTCCACCTGTTATTACTATGGATATCGGAATATGTTGAAACCTCATTTCGCCATTCTGTATGTTATCATCTAAACCCGTCACTGAAAAAAGAATTGGTTTATAAAATATAAAAATGGGTATTAATTAATAAGATGGCGTTGTACTATTCTATCACTTTATTTGAAGGTATCAAACTTTTGCATCGCATGACAGCAACTGTCCTCGGATTTCACCTGCAGGATTTGCCTCTGTATGTACATGTACGTAGACATCTCCATTATTCATCATATTAATCAAGTCTTTGAGATTTTTTACTGGTGATTGGTTTTCCAGATTTGCAGAAGTGAAATTACCTCCAGACAATACTCCATTGGTTATTGGGGAAGGAAAATCGGTTTTAAATGGTATAACCATACTGGGACCATTTTCACCTACTTTTCCTTGGTGTAAATGTACCGAAGTAGCTTTTTCTATATTTGTGACATTGATTTTATAACTCATACTATTATTCCCTTCATTAGCATTCAATTGCACAAAACCCGTTGCTTTGGTATCTTTGGGTGGAACTTCGCTCTTACCTGTAAGTTTGGCATCAAAACAATTTTTCTGTATTTTTGCAAATATAGAAGGATTTGAACTCATCAAAAATGAAAGAGCAGATGTACTGCAGACAATAGTGAATATTAAAACTGAAATGACTAAATTTACTTTTAATATTGTTTTATTAGTCATCAAGTAGTAATTGGTTAGATGGTATATAGCATTTTATACTAGTGATATTTTCTATATGTTATATTAAAATAATATTTTGTTTTTATGTTTTGGCCCTATTTAGTTTAGAATTTAGATTTATTGCCTTGATATTTTGGAATAAACTTTTCAATTTGTCAGCATAACCACATGAACACTGTTAAAAATGCTAATTTCCGGTAGCAGTAATATCAAATAAAAATTTTGAACATATTGGAAAATTCTCTATAGCCTATCAATTTGATACTAGAGATGCATGGGAAAATTTAGATTTGGAAACATCAATCATAGGATTGGTGACTCTGAAATACAATGTTTGAATATGATGTAGCAAAAAACTCTTTCGGATGCTCTTCTCAATGATTGTCCAGAAAAATAAAAAACAACCATAACCATACTATTCTTTGATGACGTCCTGTTTCTTTTAATGCCAATGCAACAGAGAAGTAGGCTTCTTGAAACTAGTTTTATCGCAAAGTGAGGAGACTAAAAAGTAATAATTATTTGTAGTAGCATATGAATTTCATTATTTTCAACCCTTAGTACTCCCATTGTAAACAATGCAGCCATAAACAGTAACAATATGTGTGATGTTTCTCCAATATGTGGTATATAAAAATCTCCAATTATGTTACTTGATTGTAATAGATATAATAATTCTACAACTAATAAAATACCAAAACTTGATGAGGTGAGTAAAACCTTTTTACTTTTAGTTTTTTTAAATGATAATATCGATATAAAAGTTAAAAATAATATTATATCAAAACTGATTATGTGAATGATAATATGATAAATCATCGAAGGGTGGGTTAAACGAGGAATTATAACAGGATAAACAATAATAGATACAAATGCTATGGATAAAAACCAAAAGAGATTATTTTTATTACAATAAAATCTGAAAATATTCATAATAGCTAATATTTTTATCTTTTTTAAGCAATAATAATATAATTTTAAAAGCGATT
>JBDUES010000042.1:0-29811 GCA_040297625.1 Candidatus Nitrosocosmicus sp.
CATTTCAAGTCAAAGAAGGTAGTGGCATATTTTGAACAAAACAAAGATACTCTTATTCCGGTAAATCTTCCAACTACAGCATCACCGGAGTTTATGGTGATGGAAGAAGTATGGAATATAGCCAAACGTGATCTATTTGTTCTACAATATTATCCATCATTTGCAGATTTAAAGAATAGGATATCCAGATATTTCAGAACAAAAAGATTCAATCTTAACATGAGAAACTATCTGTTAAGAGATGTTTGGTAACTTATGCTAAATGATATATTATATAAATAAGTAATGGAATACGCATATCGTAGGTATAATATTGCATTATTCAGATAATTGTTAAAAAATTGAAATACATTACAATTCTATTCCAAGTGTTATAGTGCTTATTATTCTTATATATAATAATATTAATCTGTTATATAGGTATTATTTGGCAATTTCTAATGATGATGCTAGCGCTATAAATGAAAAGACCCAGATTCTCTATGGATCAGATAATGCAGTAGGAAAAGGAGTACAATTTATGCAAAATGTCAACAAAAAAATGGATATATGCTTTGATAATAAAGGGGCTTCTATCGTTACTGAAATATATGTATATGCAAAAGGCTATACAGATATTCGAAAAAGAGGAGGAAAAATCAGATGTATTACCGAAATTACCGCATATAATATCAATTATTGTAAAAAATTAGCCACCTTGGTTGATGAATTGAGACACCTTGACGATCTTATAGGTGGTTTAGCAGTAAATGAGACCGAATATATGGCAGCTAATACTTTAGACGAAGCAAAACCTCTAACAGGAGTAATATATAGCAACGTCAAAGAAATAGTTGAACATCATCAATATACATTTAATACATTTTGGAAAAAGGCAATACCTTTTGAGCAAAGAATTAAAGAGATTGACGAAGGATTAGAACCTAAAAAAACCGAAATATTGGAAAATGATGAAGAAATCTCAAAAAGAATAGTTCATATAATTAAAAAATCTGATATTCTTTGTATTTGTTCTGCCGTTGGTGGCATGCAATTTAGTTATATTAATTTTTTTTATGTTATTAAAGAGACTTTGAAAAAATTTCAGAATGGCGAACATAAAGGTATTAGGTGGATTACATCAATTAATGATATTAATGATATAGAATTAGTTAAAATATTTTTAAATGAAGGAATAAAAATAAGACATATTTACAATGTACCATTTGTTAGCTTTGTATTAAGTAATAGTTTCTTTGCTTCTACAATACAGAAAATGGACAAAACAAGAATAATCACTAGTTTGTTGGCTAGTAATGATACATCATATCTTGAACATTATAAAGCAATTTTTGAGGAACAATGGAAAACGGGAGTCGACGCGGAAGATAGAATAAAAGACATTGAGAAGGGACGCTATGTTAACATAAAGATAATACCTAATTCAAAAGAATCGATAAAGTTAATTTATGAATTATTTGATAAGGTCAAATACGAGATATTGATAATACTTCCCTCTTTAAATGGGTTTTTACGTACAGAAAAATCATATGGTTTCAAGACTTTAAATGAATTGGCATCAAGAGGAATAAAGGTAAAAGTTCTAAGCCCGCTGGATTACAAAAATCAGGATAAGGTAAACCAAATAATATCAAATTATAATCACATTGAATTTAGAAGCTTGCAGTTTACTTTGGAAACTATAAATAGAATTACAATATTTGACAGGGTGAAAACGATGATATTGGAAATAAAAGATGATGCCAAAGATAATTTTATTGATGCATTTGGTATGGGGATATTTATTGAAAGTAAATCTACTGCATTATCTTATGCTGAAATATTTGGTAGTCTCTGGAAGCAGGCAGAGATGTATGATCAACTTGACCTACAGAAGAAAATGCAAAAAGCGTTTATTAATACCGCAGCCCATGAATTGCGAACTCCTATCCAACCAATACTTGGTTTAACCGAAATTGTTAAAAATGATATTAAAGATAATCCCCATCAAAAGGAATTACTTGATATTGTAATTAGCAATGCAAAGAGATTAAAAAAATTATCCGAAGATATTTTAGATGTTACAAAAATTGAAAGTAACTATTTGAAATTAAATAAGGAGAAATTTGATCTTAACGATATCATTGTAAATATTACTAATGATTATAAAAATAGTTTGAATAACAAGACAATAAAATTTGAATACTTTTTTTCTATTGATAATGTTATTATATTTGCTGATAAAAATAGAATAAGTCAAGTAATTTCGCATTTAATTGAAAATTCTGTCAAGTTTATTTCAAAAGAAGAAGAAAAAGAAGGAGAAGGGAGTGCGGTTATATCGATAACTACTGAAAAGAAAAAAAATAATAGTAATACTGATACTCGAGAAATAGTTGATATTACTGTAAAAGATTCGGGTATTGGAATTGATTCAGAGATACTATCAAGATTATTTACAAAATTCTCTTCTAAATCTTTTCAAGGAACAGGTTTAGGATTATTCATTTCAAAAAATATTGTTGAAGCACATGGTGGGAAGATATGGGCTGAAAATAATGATGATGGTGATGATGGTAGAAAAGGTGCCACCTTTGGTTTTAGTTTACCCATAGATAATTAGTTTAGTTAGATTGTCTTCCGTATTTTGTATCTTGTATATCCTAGTACAATCTTTTTTGAGATAATTTGAATAATTTCCATATTTCCATATTTCCATATTTCCATATTTCGCTCAGTCGAATATTCTTAATTTTTAATAAAGTGATTTCATAGTTTCTGATATCAAGGTTCCAAAATAATGCTAAATCTACTTTGTTCCTTTTTGATTGTTCATATTTTATTATTGTTAATAATTCTTCTTTATCCCAAATTTCGCTCTGTGATAAGGACTGAGTCTTTTTTAATTTTATCTTTATGAATAAAGATGTATTCCATGCTGGTTGGATTTTCAATCTCTATCATCATCATAATTTGTTTTAATATGTCCGTTGTATAACCATCTAAAGAAAAATTTTAAATGATTAAAAGATTGATTTCAAGTTGTTATGCATCACTTTTAATGGCATATTTCTGATGATTTAACTTTACTATTTAAACATATATAATATCTCTTTTGATATTTTTATGTAATGTGTTTGAATGAAAAAACTTATCAAAACTTATAATGACTTTAAGATTGTTAATGGTGTGATGTTTACTAGAGTTATTGAATTTTTTAAACTCGGAGAACTTTATGATCATAGATGCATTTTCACTATTTGTTAAATTGTGTACTTTATTTAGTAATGTACTAAGTTTAAAAGAAATTGTTCGACAGCTCCTTTGATAATATTTTATAGTAATTGCAGTATTTCAACCCGTACACTATATGGGCCGAAAGGGATTTGAACCCTCGACCTTTCGATTATCAGTCGAACGCTCCACCAAGCTGAGCTATCGGCCCTGTTTTAACAATTTTTTAGATTTTTGTTTTTCTAATATAAATGTAGTTTCTCATTTATATCTATCAAATTATATATCGCCAAAAAATATAATTAGTCGATTACATCCAATTATTATAAAATATATATTTTTAAAAAAAATTTTAATAACAATTGACCATGTTTTTTTATTTTAACGCTAAAAATCGTTTATTCAATTAAAAGATTTAGTTTAACCTTTTCAATCTGTATCACTATATTTCTTGACATATGTAATTTAATCTCAACCTTACCTTTTGTTTTGTGTTTTAAACCAATTAATTATTTTTCTTACATATATTTTTCTTAAAAGGAAATAACTAATTTCTGTTTGTTATATACCTTAAGAACCTGAAAATTTGTTGTCTGTATTAGATATCGTGATCAATAGATCTGGGAATACAAAACACTCGGTTTTACTCTTTTTTAGATTCATGATATTACTTTTTTTAGTATTGCTATAAGAAAGATTAGACAATTATTATAGTTTATCCATATGAAATGAGGTCTGTAGGGATATGCTGCTGCTCTACTTATTTTACCTGGTATCAATGTGAGAAATGGATTTATCCATATCTCTTTTTTTATGAGAGAATACTTCGAAAAAATATTGCAACTTATTTATATATCTTAAAGTAAAATATATGAAAATTTTTCAAATGAGTAAAAAAATATACTACTCCATGATATAAAATATCAATTGAGAAAAGATATCCACTGCATAGCATTTTTCACCAAACATAATAATAATGAATCTAAAGAAGTTTCTCTAATTTTAAAAGAAAAATTAATAGAAAAAGGAATCAAAGTTATTGATTACCTATTAAATAGTGATTTTTTTAATAATAATAACAGTAATAAAGAAATTGATTTGGCTATTGCAGTTGGTGGTGATGGAACAACTTTAAGGGCTTTTAGAATATTAGCCCCTGGAATTCCTGTTTTAAGTATCAATGCTGGAGGAACTCGCGGAATACTTTCGGAAGTTTCTAAAGATTCTGCAATTTCTATTATTCCTTATTTGTTGAAGGGGGATTATTTCTTAGACAATCGAATTCGTTTACTTGCTAAAATAAACGATAAACATTTTTATCATGCATTGAATGATTTTGTATTTATTCGTTCAGATCTAACTAAAACTCCAACTTTTCATTTATCTATTTGTGATAACAACCTTATCCAGAAAATGGATGGAATGGTTATTTCAACGCCTACGGGTTCTACCGGACATTCTTTGTCACATGGGGGTCCTATTTTACATGAAAATCTTGAATGTATTTTAGTAACACCTATTGCTTCTGTTAACAGAATGTCATCATTTATTATTCCTTTGATGAAATTGAATTTATATGCTAATTATGATATTACTTTAATCATTGATGGCCAACAAATATATAATATATCCAAAAATGAAAAAATTTCAATTTCTAGTTATGAACATGATGCAATTTTTTTAAGGTTCAATAAAAATAAATTGAGACAGATGACAAAACTTGGTTATTAAAGAATATGTAACAGATTCCAATATTTTTTATATGGGAATTCCTTTTCAGTCTGATTCTAGTTTAAAATATTATATAACACCTGATATTTTAAATGAAATCAATCATATTAAAAAAAAAATCGATGGACTTAATTTATTGTTGTCACTTGGAAAGGTAATAATTATAGAACCATTGCCAGAAAATATAAAATATGTAATACATAAGATAAAATTACTGGGACAATTTGGATTATCAAAACCTGATTGTTCTATTATTGCATTAAGTTTTCAATTAAAACTTCCCATTTTATCCACTGATTATACAGTTATTAATACCGCAAAATTTTTATCCCTAGATACTATAGTTCCTGGCAAGAGCAATTTTGAAATAGTCAAAACTAAAAAATTTTGCAGTATGTGTAAAAAATATTTTGATGTAAAGTATATGTATTGTAATTATTGCGGTAATAAATTAATATTTAAAAAATTTTAGATAATAAATAATTATTTAAAAAACAAATTTCTCCTTCTCTATTTTTTTTAAAAATTAATTCTTATACAATCATTAAAGTTAAAAAATTTTTTATTATCTAAAATTCATTATTTATCTATATCTTAACTTTTTTCTATATCGTTAAGTTATTATTGGAATATCTTAAATTAATAACATGAAAAAAATAGAATCGAGACTTGACTCCTATACAAAATATGATCATAATGACATTGTTATGTTCTTTCAAAATGTTTTGTAGATCGCGGTGCGAAAAATATAAAGCCTATAAAACAGGCGAAACCTTGAGCTATTATAGTCAAGGATACAAACTTTGTAAAGAGTGTGAATTGTTTTTAGATTGGACCGGAACCCGATGTCCCTGTTGTAATACAGTTTTAAGGACAAAACCTCATAATTCTTTCTCCAAACATAAATTACGATTAAACCAATCTATTAATATGGTATAAACATTTTTTATTGTAAAATAAATTATTTTTTATAGTTTAAAAAAATAGTGCATTTAATTATAGAAATAATTTTCTTGTTCTAGCGTAATGTTATCTATTTTAATATTAAATGATTGTAATGCTAAACGACTTATTTCGTTTTCTATTTTTTTTGGTACTTTATATATTTTATTTTCTAACTTTTTATAATGTTTGGATAAATAAATAATCGACAATAACTGATTTGCAAACGAGAGGGACATTATTTCTGGCGGATTTCCGTCTGAGCCAACCAAATTTATAACCCTGCCTTCCGAAAGCAGATAAATCTTTTTTTTGCTTATTTTATAACACTTTAAATTTTTTCTAATTATGGTTGGATGAAAATCACATGTGTTTAAATAGTTTATATCTATTTCTACATCAAAATGTCCTGCATTGCACAAGATTACACCATTCTTCATTTTTTCTATATGTTCTTGTCTGATAACCCTCAGCTGCCCTGTACATGTTATGTATAAATCACCAAAAAGGGTTGTTTCGCTTATTGGTTTTACTTCAAAACCATCCATAAAAGCTTCTAATCCTCGAAGAGGATCAATTTCTGTAATAATAACCTTGGCTCCTAGGCCTTTTAAACAAGATGCAATGCCTTTTCCAACCCAACCATAGCCACAAACTATTACACGTTTTCCCGCTAATAAAATTCCTGTTGTTCTTAGGATCCCCTCGATTGAGCTCTGACCAGTTCCGTATCTGTTATCAAAAAGATATTTTGTATTTGATTGATTTACAGCAATGATAGGATATGTAATTATTTTTTTTTGGTACCAGGCTTTCAATCGATTTATTCCAGAGGTCGTCTCTTCTGTACCGCCAAAAATTTTATAATTTTTTTGAAGTGCTCTGTTATGAAATTCTCCTCCATCATCGATTATAAAATTTGGTTTTTTATCAAGCACAATATGCATGTTATTATAAAAAGTTTGAATTGTTTCTCCTTTTTTCCCATACACATCTATCCCTTTTTCTTTTAAAAAAGAAACTATGTGTTCTTGGGTTGATAGTGGATTAGCTGGACATAAAAAAATATTGGCGCCCAGATGTTTTAATCCCATCACCAATACTGCAGTTTCTTTTGTAATGTGTAAACAAATACCTAAACTATATCGTTCTAATATCTTTTTATTTTTACATTTTTTTAGTATTTTCTCAATTATGGGCATATTGTCTTTTGCCCAAAAAAATTCTTGTTCTCCTTGTTCTATTAAATCAATATTATCATTCAAAAATGATACCTTAATAATTTTTTTCCTTATAGTCGCTTAAAATATCCGAATATCTTGCATCTTTATGTGCGATATATTTAACATATTCTCCATATGTCATATCATAACCACAATTGTCGCATTTTACAAATGTAAAATCATCAGACAAAAAAGCCTTTTCTTTACAATCTGGACATATTATTTTCATATTTTTATTTTAATTTTGTTTATATTGCTTTTAATTGCTTGACTATGGGTTGCCTTATTTTTCTAAAAACTCTAAACCCGCATATACATTTTATCTCGGGTAGATATGAAAGTTCTTCTGCTGTTACTAATGTTCCACATGACATACACTCATATGTAACAACTCCTAATGCCTCTTCACTCATATACTATCTTTTGTTTTTCTATTATTTAATTTTTATTTTTTTATATACATACATATAAAATTTAAAGTTTTTATTATTTGTTGTGTTGTAGAATTATATTATATATTTAATCAACTATTATTATTTTTTTGTTGCCTATAGGGATTATTATTAATATTTTGTTATCCTGAGCATGCATTACAAGCACAATAACCGAACTCATCTATTTTTTTTTCACACAAGGGACATTTTTCGTCGTATTTTACTTCCCACATATGTTTTCCATATAATTTAAAATGAGTATCTATTTCTAATGGTACAATAGAGATTAATTCATTTTGATTATCATCTATTTTGCTTTTTTTCTTATATTGGTCGTTGTCATTATCCAATTATGATATATACTTATTTAAAGTAAATTAAAAATATTTTTATGTTATCTATTTTAATTATAGTTCCAAAATAAAAATAAAAGTTACATAAGGTACATTGAGGTATTGGACAATTGTAATTTTATCACAGTGGATAGTATATTTATAAAAAAAATAATGAAACCAAGAAATATCCAGTCTCGAAAGGGTGACAACGGTATTGTGCTGATTGTTGGTGGAAGTAGAATATATCATGGAGCACCTCTTCTATCATCAATTGCAGCATTGATAAGCGGTACCGACCTGGTTTATACTGCCATACCAAAAATTAATTTAGTTTCTTCAAGAGTATTTTCTCCCAATTTGATCTTTCTACCATTACCTGATGATAAATTAACACTGGGTTCTTCAAGAAAATTATTGTCTTTGATGCCTAAAAAGGTTCACAGTGCAGCTATTGGTATGGGTTTAGGCATTTCCAAAATAAATTCTCTTTGTTTTTTAATAAAGAAATTACTAGAAGACAAAATCTCTTTAATATTGGATGCTTCATCGTTAATGCCGGATGTTCTCACTGAAATAATGAATACAAAATCTGTTGTTACACCTCATGCTGGTGAATTTAAGAGACTGTTTGGACAGGATCCTGGACAATCTAAATCTGAACAAATTAATATTGTCATGAAAAAGGCTAAAGAGTATGGAATTGTAATTGTTCTAAAAGGGTATTGGAATATTGTCTCAGATGGTGAGCAAATTTCAGTTATTGAACGAACAACTCCATCTATGACTGTTGGAGGTACAGGTGATGTATTATCAGGTTTAATATCGGGATTCTTAACAAAAAATAGTTCTTTTGAATCAGCCATCTTGGGATTATTTTTTAATGGTCTCGCAGGAGCTAATTTGTATAACAAATTAGGTTTGCATTTAATGGCATCTAATTTATTGGAAGAACTGCCTCTAGTTCTGAAAGATTTTGATACATTAAATTAATTATTATTAACAAATTCTATTTTGTTGTTTGATTCTATCATTTTGTTTTCTTGATCGTTCCACAAATCATTGAATTGATTCATCATTGTTGATAACAAAATTTCATTGGAATGAATCAATGCTGATTTTGTTCCACTGTTGTCTAATATCAATATATGATAATTATCAAAAATAAAAACATTCGTTGTAATTTTCGAAAATTTTTGTTCTATTGCATGTGGAAGGATTTTATTCTCAAATTTACATTTGTTATCAAGTATTATCCTTACTCTTACACCCTCAATAATGGTTTTTACTAGTTCATCTTTGGAATATGTCAATAATTTGTTACCCCATGGATTTATCATGGCATCGATAGACTCTTTGGATCTCCTGACAAGATCTATTATTTTATTAGTTGTTGAAAATTGATTTAGGACAAAATATTTTTTCTCTTCAATACCTTTACTTCGTAGTCCTTCATCGTTAATCTGTTGTAAATTACAGATAATTTTTTTTAGTCCGTTTACTTTATTTTCATATTTGATTATGGTGTCACTAAAAGCTTCACTTGGTGGAATAGCTCTGCACATAAGGGGTTTTTGATAGTTTATTAAAACTAATTTTTTGTTCTCAAGTTTTTTTAATATCGAATAAATTTTTGTTCTAGGTAAATTAGAACAATATGCTATCTCCGTAGCAGAAATCATTCCTTTTCCAAGTAGATTATAATATGCTGAAGATTCATATTTTGATAGGCCGGATTCTTCAAGCCCGCCTAATATTTCATTATTTTCCATTTTTTCTTCAGATATCATTAAATTAGTTTTAATGACATGGTAGTAAGAAGTATTGTCAATATTTTTATATTAACAATTAAAAAAAAAGAAACTAAATTTGAATTTTTTGAATTCTTGAATTAGTCAAATTTAGTTAAATTAAATTTAGTCTATTTTTTTTTGTTATTTAGGTAATAACTATTTACCTAGTGTTCTTTCAAATAACCTGGGAATATATAGAAAGAAAGTAAAAAAATGACACTGGCACCACAGGAATTAGAAAATACTGCGAGTAAATATGCTGCTGAAGCAATAAAACTCGATTCTCAAGGTTCCCATTCTGTTGCAATTCTGTCGTATCAACGTGCTAGTGAGGCCTTAATTAGATTAGTGGAGATTTACCCCGAGTATAAATTAAATAGGGTTTACCTGGAAAGAGCTAGCGCCTATCAAAATAGGATTAAAGCTTTACAAATGGCAAATGGAATTTTGGGTGATGATAATCAAACTTTTAAAGAATTTAACAGTGTAATTGATAATAAAAGTACCTCAAATAATAAAAATATAAAACCGATAATTAAAAACAACAATAACAACATATCTAAAAATCAAAATAAATCATCATATTCTGTAGATAGCATTCATAATCACAATAATTCTAATTCATCTGATATGAATAAAACCTCGGAATTAAATTCAGAATTTGAAAATTTGATTCTTAAAGAAAAGCCATTAGTTTCTTGGAATGAGGTTGTGGGATTGGATGATGCAAAACGAGCTATCAGAGAATCTATTGTTTATCCTACGAAACGTCCTGATCTATTTCCATTAGGTTGGCCCCGTGGAATACTATTGTTTGGTCCACCGGGTTGTGGAAAAACTTTGCTCGCAGCAGCAGCAGCAGCAGAAATACGTGGTTATTTTATTAATATAGATGCCCCATCGATGATGAGTAAATGGTTGGGTGAAGCTGAAAAAAATATATCTAAATTGTTTACTTTTGCAAGAAAGTTACACGAAAAAGAAAAGGTTCCTATATTGCTTTTTATAGACGAAATTGATTCTTTACTAGGTACTAGAAACGGTGAGGTAGGTGGTGAAGTTAGGGTAAAAAACCAGTTTTTGACAGAGATGGATGGAATTAATGACAAATCCCGCCGTTCATTCATTTACGTTATTGGAGCTACAAACAAACCTTGGAGTTTAGAGTCTGGATTTCTCCGACGTTTTCAAAAAAGGATTTATGTAACATTGCCTGATATGCTATCTAGAAAAGATCTCTTTAAACAATACGTTTCAAAATTAAACAATGATTCATCGTTAAAAATAGATGAATTGGCCAAATTATCTGAAACTTATAGTGCAAGTGATATTAAAGATATTTGTCAATCTGCGCAGTTAAAAGTTGTAAATGAACTATTTGAAAAAGGTGAGCCATTAAATGAATCGGCGATACCTAGAGCATTAAATTTATCGGATTTTAAAGATATGCTCAAGGTAAGAAAGCCAAGCGTTAGTTCTGATATGGTGAGAGCATATATGCGATGGAGTGAGCAATTTAAGGCTCTCTAATTTTTACTATACCCCTCTTTAAATCTGTTAATCCCCTCTATAACTATTTTTTCTGCTTGATTTTTATTTTCCCAGTCAATTACCTTGACAAATTTATCTTTTTCCAATTCTTTGTAATGTTCAAAAAAATGTTTAATCTTATCTAATATCTCTTTATCGATTTGATCGATCTCATTAAATTTGGAATAACTTGTATCGATTTTTTCATGAGGAACTGCTATTATTTTTGAATCTTTTCCTTCCTCATCTTCCATTATTAAAACACCTATGGGTTTTGACCGTACTACGGATAATGGTGAATATTGATCATTACCTAGAACCAGAACATCAATTGGATCGCCATCTTCTTCTTTTGTTTGAGGAATAAATCCGTAATTAAATGGATATGTCATGGCAGTGTATAATTTTCTGTCTACAAACAGAAACCCTGTTTTTTCATCTACTTCATATTTAATATTACTGTCTTTTGGTATTTCGATTACTGCATAAATATCGCTTGGTGGATTCTTTCCTGAATCTATATTATTAAACTGATTCATGAAAATTATTTAAATGGTATAAATATAATTCTATGGTTCTTTTAGAGTAGTGACAGGAATTTTATAGTATTGTATTTTCTAATTTGTTAATGGACCCCGTTGATATATTACAGCTGCATGTTTTTTCTTCCTTTTACCTTTATTAAAAAAAAATTTCCAAAAATATAAAGATTGGAAAGACTCGGTTCAAATAATAAGATGAATTTAGGAGATAAATTTGATATCAAGCTAATTGAACATTACGTTAGGGATTATTATAGGAATCCAAAAATAAAAAATATTATTTATAATTTTTTTAATAACCCTAATAATTTTTCTAAAACGATTGGATATATAGATGGACCTCCTACTATGAACGGAGAACCCCATATAGGGCATTTAAGAGGGCGTATAATAAAGGATTTATGGTATCGTAAAAATTCCATTGAAAAAAAAAGAATTATTTTCAGAGCAGGCTGGGATACACAGGGGTTACCTGTTGAATTAAATGCAGAAAAAGTTTTAGGATTAACTGGTAACAAAAGTGAAAATTTAAAAAAAGTTGGTATCGAAAAATTAGTTGAAACGTGCAAGAAAATTATTTTCGAATATCATAAAAAATGGCTTTATGTTGACAATTTACTTGCAATGTCATTCGATTATGAAAACGCATATTGGACTTTTACTGATTCATTTATTGAGAGAGAATGGGTATATATCAAAAATGCGTATGAAAATAATATTTTAAACGAGCGTTTCCGGGTAGTAGCATATTGTCCTTCGTGTCAAACATCGCTTAGTAATTCTGAAATCAATCAAAGTTATGAACAGGTAGAGGATCCTTCATTTTTTTATAAAGTGCAATTAGAAAATGATGATATTTTTTTAATAGTTTGGACCACTATGCCATTTACACTAATTACGGATGAATTGGTTGGAGTAAATCCTGAAGCACAGTATGTATTAATTGCTGTTAAAAATTATGAAGATAAATATGAAAAATGGATAGTTTCCGAGAATAGATTAAACGACCTAATTCTTGAATTAAAAATAAAAGATTATGAAATTATAAATACTTTATATGGTAAAGAGCTTGAAGGACGGTATTATATCCATCCCCTTGTCAAAGATATTCCTGGACTACATGATCTTGCTTCTCAGAAGTTAATCCATTTTGTAGTAGCAGAAGATTTTGTTGATGTAACGACAGGAAGCGGAATTGTGCATATATCACCTGCAAATGGAGAACAAGACTTTGAAATTGCAATAAGAAGAAATATTCCAATTTTTGTTCCAATAGACGATAAAGTTACTTTTACTGAGAAAGCGGGTAAATTTAAAGATCTTTTTGTTAGAGATGCAGATGAAATAATTGTTAATGAACTGTATAAAATAAATGCTGTTGTTAAAATAGGTAAAATTAGTCACAAATATCCTACTTGTTGGAGATCCCATCATAAAATAGTATGGATGGCTAGAAGAGAATATTTTTACATGATTGATAAACTTGGAAATAAACCTATAGATGCTGCTAATGAAATCAATTATTATTATGATCAGCCGAAAAATAGATATATTGAAATAATAAAAGAACAGGTTCCATGGTGTATTTCCCGTGAAAGGTTTTGGGGAACTCCATTGCCAATTTGGACTTGTGCTACTTGTTCTGGTAAGAAAGGCTTGTTTTCAAGAAAGGAAATAATTGAATCAGCCATTAATTTACCCGATGGGAAAGACTTTGAATTACATAGACCATGGATAGATAAAATACAGATTGTTTGTCCCTATTGTCAAAATATTATGAATAGAGAAGCATTTGTATTAGATACATGGCATAATAGTGGTAGTGCAACGTTTGCATCTTTGAATGATGATGAGTATAATAAATTAATACCTGTCGAATTTCTGACAGAAGGAATTGATCAAACAAGAGGTTGGGCTTATACTTTGTTGATTTTAAATGTGATATTAAATAACTCCTCTATTTCTCCATTTCGGTCTTTTCTATTTACAGGTCATGTGCTTGATGAAAAAGGAAACAAAATGAGTAAAAGTGTTGGTAATGTTATAGATGCATCATTACTTTTAAATGAAAATTCGGTAGATTTGGTTAGATTTTATTTTATGTGGAAATCTTCTCCAATAGAACCAATAAATTTCAGTGTAAAAGAAATGCAAAGTAGACCGCACCAAATTATTAGTACGCTGTATTATTTACATGTATATTATAAACAAAATAGCGAGTATGATAAATTTAATTATGATCCAAATAGTTTGCAATCAATTATCTCTAATGATTACCTGAATGCTCCTGATATATGGATACTGACCAAATTAGAAAAATTAATTAATAATGTTACCAATCTTGTAGATACATGCAAATTCCATGAAGCATCCAGATCAATAGAGGAATTTATTATTACTTCACTAAGTCAAACTTATGTACCACTGATAAGATATGATTTGTGGAATGACGAATTAGAGAATCAATCCCGTAGATTTACTATATATATCGTTTTATCTGTATGTCTTAAGAATGTTGATGTTTTATTACATCCATTTAGTCCATTTACAACAGATTTTTTATATTTATCGTGTTTTAAAAAATATGAGACTATTTTAATGGATGGATGGTCAAATAAAGAAATTCTTGAGAAAATTTCTAACAATGAGACAGAATCTGCTTTTGATATCGTCAAAGAGATTGCCTCAATGTCTTTTTCTATTCGGAATAAATCAAAACTTAAAAGAAGATGGCCATTAGAATCTGCTCATATTTATTGCACTAATATTGATTTTATAAGGATTAAGGGAATAAAAGAAATTTTACATGATCAGCTAAATATTCAAAATCTATTCATCAATGATTTGAAGTATGAAAATGTTATTGAGAAAATTTTAAAATTATTAGAAAACAAAGCACCTATTTTACCAAAAATTAATATTAATAGAAAAATTGTAGCAAAAAAAGTAAAATCTGATATTGAAATTTTAATAAAAGAGTTTTCCAATATAGATGTAATTCAAATTTTACACGATATTCAGAAAAACGGGACTTTTTCTTGTAAATACTCTGATAACAAATCTATTGAATTAAGTGAATCAGAGTTAGATATTGCATATTCACCTATTGAAAATTATATTTCAGCTGAAAAGGATAATATTTTGTTGCTGATTAATATTTCGAGAAATGATGATCTTATAATTAAAGGTTTAGTAAGAGATTTGTCGCGAAATATACAGCAGCTAAGGAAAGAATTAGGTTTTAATCCTACGGAAATCCTTTCATGCTCATACATAATGAATGTATCAAAGGATGAAATTATCCATTTGAAAAAGTATCATAATGATATTAAAAACTTAGTGCGAGTAAAGGATGTTGTTTTCTCTGAGATATCGGATAATAAATTTACCTATAAATCAATTGATATAGATGGAAAAGAAATTAAGATATATATTCATTGATTTATTTTAATTATTTTGTAATTAATCTTCGCAGGTACAGATAAAGTAAATGCCCTAATTAATTGAAACATGGTCATAATTCAAATTATCTCGATATATTTCCTAACAGATTAAAGCTAACCCTTGGAATATGATTTTGATAAATACGAGCCCAAAGATTAGATCTAGATACGATAAGTGAATCAATCCTTTAATATTCTGTATCTGATAGGTTCCATACCATGGCCAATTACATCAAGTAAACGTGGTAGATCGTATATATATTCTCCACCAACCGTAATTCTATGAAGCTTTATTGTAAGGATATGGTTTAAAATCGACTCATAATGTAGTATATACTTTTTTCGAATTAGTGTGTCTGTATAACCGCAAACTAGCACTGGCATGCGGTCTCATATCAATACCTTGCAGTAGACGTACATTTGACAGAAGACTAAAGACTATTTCTACTACCGATGTAAAAGAAAGGATATCGACAATGGGACAACTGTTTATTGCAGAAGGGTTGGTGAAAGAACATTCTATAACAGCAATAGACAGCACTCTGCTAAAAGCAAAAGGGAGTGTATGGCACAAATCCTCTATGAAAAAAGGAGTGATACCTCGTTCTAGTATTGATACAAATGCACGGTGGTGGGGATACAGTCATACCAAGGGATGGATGGATTTTTGGGTACAAACTACACATTACATCTACAACAGCAGGTTCTCTTATAGTACCATTGACAGCAGCAGATGTAACTACGGCTAATGTACAGGATAATAAGATGTATGTTTCTTTAGCATCTTCTTAGGTATTCTCTTTATTCTCCGCAAATTATATGGTTGCAGATCCAGGGTATGATGATAAGAACCTATATGAATATAGCAAAAAGACTTTGCAATAGATCTAGTTTATTCGGTAAAGCGATATAAAAATACTTCAAAAGATAGACTTGAGATTGTATGCTTTTATTCATCTACTTTAGGATATGCTATCTATAACAGAAGAGGAATATCTATGGAGCCATTGATAGATCATATCAAATCTGTGTTAAGGATAGATCCATTGTTAATACGTGGATTTAATTCAGTATCTGCAATCGTATTGATATCCGTTTTGCTTTATCAACTAATGGTGTACTATAACTGTAAAACTGAAAATTCCAATCCAAAATCAATAAAATACATAATTGGAACTTTGTGACCGGGAGTTTAAGATAAAAATGGCGGATTTTAAATTATGGCCAAGCCTCAGATATATATAGATCTCTTGCATAATTAGACACATATCAATATTTTACAAATTATCCATGATTAATTGTAACATTTTTAATTTATTATGTGGATTATGATTTATTTATGTCAACTTTTTATTAATTTTTCTAACGATGCTAATAATGCAAAAGATCTTATGTAAAGCGTTGTTAAGTCTAGTGTCATAGATAATGCCGTCATATTTTTTCTAAATTGATTGTCACTGTGTATAGATAATCAATATTTTATAAAAAAAATAACGACACAAACTTAGACACTTTACTTAGGCTCCATTCGAAACCATATCCTTATTATAAAGCATCTTAAAATTACTAATTCGGAGAATAAGTTCTTGGTCTGCGACGTTTCCTTGGCATACTATACCAATTAGTATAAATACACTAACCATAAATTTCTAAAAATATAGAGAAAAATAATTAATCACGTTTGTGTATATTTGATAAATGATACAATCCAGATTATGTAACCTACAGATACAGAATATTAAAGGATTGATTCACTTATCGTATATAGATCTAATCGTTGGGCTCGTGTTTATCAAAATCATATTCCAAGGGTTTGCTTTAATCTGTTAGGAAATATATCGAGATAATTTGAATTATGACCATGTCTCAATTAATTAAAATATTAATAAACATTAGTTAAAAAGTCAATTGTTACGATCATTGATGTAGATAAATTATTTTTTTAAATATTGATCAATTGAAAAAAGAGAGGGGCCTTTGTAATGAAAAACAAATGTCATTTGACGATTTTTTAATCAATAATTTTAAAATGAAATTAGAAGATCTATCTCTAAACCTATCAAAAACTGGAACAGGAAAACCCCTAATTCTTTACACTACATTACTTGATGAAGAAAGTGAATACGGTGAACAAGAATTAGCTATTATTAATGAAAATTATGTTGTTATTCAAGTCATTACATTTGGAGGGTTCGTACCAATAGCAGTTCAGCATCAACGAGTTTTTACTTTTGAGGAATTTTCATTATGGATTTTTAAGAGGAGTGGTAGTTTATTTCTTCAATGTTTGTCAACATTAGAAGAGGCACTTGTATCTTTCAATAGTATATGATATGTTTACCCGCTATGTTTTTATTTCTTAATTATTGTTGAAATATATAAAACAGTATTTTTGGTTTTTTATAAAAAAATTCTCATGGCATCTGCCTCGTTATATTTAATACTTTATGAATAAAATGGCTCCTTGGATTTTTAGATTATTTGTATTGCATTTGTTTTTTATGATACTGCTACTCCGTATTTATATAATATATGTTTATATACTTAAATTAATGTTTTATATTGTTGTATATAGAATATTAATTACAAAAAGGTGATGGAACAATATGGATATCTATATAGAAGATAGACCTTGGGGAAAATTCGAACGATATATCGAAAATGAAAAATGTACTGTTAAAACTCTTTATCTTAAGCCAAATTCACAAACAAGTTTACAGTATCATGATAAACGTGATGAATGGTGGAAAGTGATTAAAGGTTCAATTATCATATTTGTTAATGACAGTGAATGCCGATTAATTGAAAATGATTCTTTTTTTATCAAAAGAGGACTAAAACATCAAATAATAAATTTAGAAAATCCGTCGATAATTTTGGAGATCTCCACAGGGGATTTTGATGAGAATGATATAGTACGCTTGAAAGATATTTACAATCGAATTTAAAAATACCATTTAATATTATTTATGCTCAGTTGCATAACTATTTATCCTAAAATTATTTTTATAAAGATTATGCCATTCTTCTAACCGGGGTTGTAAAATGATACTTTCATAACCATCTCTTTTACCAAATTTTGGAATTTGATTGAAGATGCACATTTACCAGACATCTCTTTATCGAAGAAAACAACACCATTATTTTCCATAATTTCCTTTCTTCTTCATTTTCTATATGAGGAAATCTCATTTGAGATCCTACTTATCTATTTCTTATCTTGTTGTTGTTTTTGTTTTTGGACAAGATAATGATGGATCTCTCTTCCTTACCTTGATTCCTGCCCGAAGAATATATTTTTCTTTTCTTTTGAAGAGAATTAAAATTATCATTACTAGTTATCGTAAGGTGGGCAATCCATACCTGAGAAACCTGATTTTATATTGATATTCTGTAGGTTGTTGTTGTTGTTTCTTTCTAAAGAACATCTTCAAATAGTGGTTTCATAACCTGTCTAACATCATATACTTTATTATCTGTAACCTTTAAAGTATGGATTTCCTTGGTCTTTACAATCACCGCAGCAATATATGTAGCTACAGATAATAGTAGCCTTTTTCTTATTGTTTTTTACATTACTTTGTTTATCCAAAATCCATTGGCCTCTGTTTGTTACCTTGATAAATGTAATGTCTATTCTATGTTGTATTATCATCAATCTTGTTTTACTCTTCTGCATATTTGTGGGTAATTTGGATGAATTGGTAAATTCTTTCCGTTTATTGTTATTGTTATTGTTATTGTTATTGTTATTGTTATTGTTATTGTTATTGTTATTGTTATTGTTATTGTTATTGTTATTGTTATTGTTATTGTTATTGTTGTTTTGATTACCCCTTATCTGTGTTTATTTAAAAGGTAGGTGAAAGTATATCTTGATATAAATAACCATTAACAAAAGAGTAAACGAATCAGAATAGATGAATTTTTTACCTTTTTATTTTCATTCATTTTATTAAAACTGCCATCCCGTATGTCTAACAATCATATGAAAAAAGTATTTCTCCTCTTTCTACCTAGGTTTGTTATATGAAAAGCCATTGTCACAAATGAAGTGTTTTTCTATTCTATCTCTATCTATATATGTTAGTTATGCACCAAAGCATTAATTTGTTTAATTTTTTTAAAAATGTTATTTTAAAGAAAATATCGAAATATAAATAAACCCCTGAATGATTTTTATCAATTATGAGCGCAAGCAAAAAACCACATCTGAATTTAGTGGTTACTGGACATGTTGATAATGGTAAATCGACCACGGTTGGTCATTTATTGGTCGATTTAGGTGTTATTGATCAAAGAACTATTGATACATTTGCAAAAGAATCTGAAGCAACAGGTAAAGGTGATACTTTCAAGTATGCCTGGGTATTGGATAGCATTAAAGATGAAAGAGATCGAGGTATTACTATTGATTTAGCTTTTCAAAAATTTGAAACCCCCAAATTCTTTTATACATTAATTGATGCACCTGGACACAGAGATTTCATTAAAAATATGATTACCGGTGCGTCTGAAGCAGATGCGGCTATCCTGGTCGTTTCAGTTAAACCTGGAGAGACAGAAGCCGCTACTGAGCCAGGTGGCCAAGCAAGAGAACATGCCTTTCTGTCTAGAACACTAGGTGTTGGTCAAATTGTTGTTGCGTTAAATAAAATGGATGATGCGAATTATGCTGAAGCAAGATTTAATGAAGTTAAAGAAATAGTAGAAAAAATGTTGAAAATGGTCGGGTATAACACATCCAAAGTTAATTTTATCCCTGTTTCTGCATGGAAGGGTGATAATCTTGTTAAAAAATCACAAAATATGCCATGGTACAAAGGACTAACTTTAGCTGAAGCATTGGATACTTTTACTCCTCCTGAAAAACCAATCAACAAACCTTTGCGTATACCTATACAAGATGTATATTCCATTACTGGCGTGGGAACTGTTCCAGTTGGACGTGTTGAAACAGGCATAATAAAATCCAATCAAAAAGTTATTGTTATGCCGGCAAGTGTGTCAGGAGAGGTAAAGTCTATAGAAACTCACCATACTCAGATGGACTCTGCTGAAGCAGGAGACAATATTGGATTCAATTTACGAGGTGTGGATAAAAAACTAATTCATAGAGGTGATATAATAGGAAATGTTGAAAGTCCGCCAACTGTTGCAAAGGAATTTGAAGCTCAAATCATTGTAATTCACCACCCAACAGCAATGGCTCCAGGTTATACACCTGTTTTACATGCTCACACCGCACAGGTAGCTGCTACATTATCAGAATTTGTAGCAAAAATTGATCCAAAAACTGGAGGTATAACGGAAGAAAAACCAAAATTTCTAAAAACCGGGGATGCTGCTATAGTAAAGATAAAACCTGTAAGGCCATTAGCTATTGAAACATTTAAAGAATTTCCTGAAATAGGTAGATTTGCACTAAGAGATATGGGTACAACTATTGCTGCCGGTATAGTTAAAAGTATAACTGAAAAGTACGATCCAAATAAAAAGTAAGTGTGAAAATAAATGTCTCAAGAAGCTAGAATAAAACTAACAAGTACCAATCTTTCAACTCTGGAGAATGTCTGCTCTGAAATAAAGGATATTGGAGTAAAAAATGGTATAAAATTAAAAGGTCCTCATCCATTACCTACAAAAAAAATGCGTGTTGTAACCCGCAAGTCTCCATGTGGACAAGGAACCAATACATGGGATAAGTACGAACTTAGAGTACATAGACGGGTTATAGATTTGGGTGCAGATGATAGATCAATAAGACAATTAATGCGATTAAAAATCCCTGAAGATGTTTACATTGAGGTATCATTAACTCAATAATTTTTTTAACTAAAAAATTAAAATTAAAAATAATCAAATGTTATTTTTGGTAGCATTTGTTACAGCATCTTTAATTTCGCTTATTACTTTATCTATTTCTTGTGGATCTGATTTTAATTTGCCACCCGCAGCAAATTTATGGCCTCCGCCTTCGAGTAATTGTTTTGCTATTTTGTCACACTGTATACTTTCATTGTTTCTTCTAATGCTTATTTTTCCTTCCTTATTGAAAAAAAATGCTACATCTGACCCTGTTTTTTTAAAAACTTCTTCTGAAAAAAGGCTTATTTGTAAATAAGGTGAAGTGGATACCACGCTTACTTTAATCCCATTCTCCGTTTCAAAGAGTTTTATTTTATCAAAAGTACTCTCTTTTGCACGATCCCTTAACTTTGAAAATTGGTTATAGTCTTTTTGCATTTCGTTGTCCCATAACGTTCCTTTGGAAATTCTATTTGTTAATCCTGAAATTCGCGAATAAAAATCAGGAAAGGTTTTATAAAATACAATTAACTCTGGTAATGGTGGAATTTCCTGATCTTTTGTAAAAAAATCTGTAGTATGTGCTATTTTTGATAACTCTTCTGCAATCGAATTTCCCTTCAAAAATTTTTCATACATAAGTTCAGTGGCGCATAACTTTTCTGTTTTATCAAGGACAAGTTGAACCGATCCATCTTCAATTGCTGATTTTATTGCTTTTTCTGACCATGGATGATGATCAATCCATATAATTGACCACAAATTCGATTTTAAAAAAATAAAGATCTCATTAAAAAGATCGATCATATCATCATTTAATCCCAGATCTGAAATTATAACCTGTCCGATTTCTTGGGTTGAAATTATTTCATTGTATAGAATCTCTGAAATCTTTGAAAAGTTTTCCTTGCCATAACTTGTAAAAAAAGTTTTAGCTTGGGGAAATCGCATCAAAGCAATTGATGCTGAAAAAATTCCATCCACATCGGATTCATGGGAAATTATTATTGTTTTCAATTTTTTTTTATTCTTTTTAAATTGAATTTCGTGCTTAATTAAAAGTAAATAAAAATAATATTAACTTATCTAAGATCACTTAAAGTCTCTTCGTTTCTATAATTATCCGGATTTAACCTAAATCCTTTTGATTGTTCAAAAGGTATTTCAACTAGTTTTAAATAGTAATTCTTTTTTCTTTTTTGAAATTGTTTATCTAACCATAACACAAATTGTTGTTCGACCATGATGCCCTCTTCCTTTAGTATTTTTGGATGAACCTGGGTTAATTCCAAAATAAACTCTGTTTCTAAATAAATATGAAAAAAATCCCAACCCATTACTTTTTTACCGTCTGATGAGCACTCACACCTTGACTCATAATGAGCACCCCATTCAAGTTCTCCAATAAGATCCATAATAGCATTCCTTTCTTTGTGAAAGTTCAGACAAGAGCCTGCTATTAGCACCATTGGCTTTTTTTCAGCATAATTTTTATGCATATATTTAATTCTTATGCTGCTAACTATTTAAGATTTCAAGATATAATTTGGTTCTGTTAGTCATTATGATTATTTTTTAAAGTTTGTTATATATCTTCTTATTTAAAATTTGATACACTAATATTGGTTAATTTTTGACCTTATTTGGGACAAATTGGAAGTACCTATTTCTGAATATGTAACTTATTTTAATTATGAAGGTGAGAATGCTGATTTTTTAGTTAGAGAGATAAAAAAGGGTGTTTTTAAAGTGCTAATTAGAGAATATAGTGATAATCATGATACTGACTTTATTGAAAAAGAATTTTTTGTAAAAAAGGATACCTTAGACGTTTTATTCGAGGAATATAATGTTATGAAAAAACCCACCGGTACTGAAAAAATTTTAGAACCAACTCATGAAGTGGATTTATAAACTTAATTATATATTAAATTTATCATTGATATAAACACATAGTTAAAATACCCATCATTATTACTAAAATTGTCAAAGCGACGGTCGTCCAGTTTGGTCTAGGACATCAGATTGCCAATCTGGTAACCCGGGTTCAAATCCCGGCCGTCGCATTAAAAACTGAAATAAATTTATAAAGTATAATAAAAACATAAGATTTTTTTAATTTAAAGCAATTCTAAATAATATTTATATGCTTATTATGAATTAAAAAATGCTTTGTTGCATGATTCGAAAAACAGTTAAAACTATGTCACTTTCTTAGTTAATCAATTTAAATTATGACTATTTCCATTTTGTCCTCGACACCAAAACGTTAACAAAAAACGATTTAAAATAATCATGCAACAAAGCAATTAAAAAATATTAAATTATGATGAAGATGATGATGATGATGAAGAGTATACTAGGATGCTACCCCGACTGGATTATATAAAACAAACTCGTTTAAAAATAGGAGTTACTCAAAGAAAATTGGCACTACTTTGTGGTGTTAGTACTTCAATGATTAACCAAATCGAATCAGGAAGATGTAAACCAAGTTACGATACTGCTAAACGAATTTTCGAAATATTACTTTCTATGGAAAGTAATGTGTCAATTAAAGCAGGAGATATTTGTAATAAAAATTTGATAACTATACAAAGCGAGGAATCATTAAGCATAGCAATTCATAAAATGCGCGATCATAGTATCAGTCAGCTTCCTGTATTTGATGGTTCAAGGCTTGTCGGAATATTAACTGAAGATAATGTTGCGAGAATAATGATAGAACATAGTAGTGGGGATATTCATTTGGTAAAAATCGTATCTTTTATGGAACCTCCTCCACCCTTAGTGGATGTTTCAACCCCTGCGAAGGCGCTCGTTTCTCTAGTCCGTTTTGCTAAATGTGTTTTGGTAAGTGAAAAGGGTACAGTGGTAGGGATAATAACTTTAACCGATACTTTAAAGATAGTAGAACTTACCTGATTATAGACTGTTGTCCATCTTTTCCAATCCTATACAACAATCAGCACATTTTAAACAATCATTACATAAACTAATTGATGAATTAATTGGTAAATTGGTGTTACAGAGGGCGCATTTTTTCTCTCTCATTAATTTATTATACGCCTAATAATTTATTAATTTTCTTTTAAAAACCAATACAAAAGCAAAAATTAGTTATGTTCACTCGGGACTTTACCTATATATTTTGATTCGAATACGATATGGCTGGTTTTTTTACAAACCGAATCTGAAACATTTATTTTGTTAAACTAAATTTGATTGACATAAAATTATCTTTAATAATATAATTTTAAACATATTGTATATATCAATAATCGTTGAAAGAAAATCTGTGGATATATAATTATTATGTTATTTTTTTACATTAAGTTCAACTTCAAATTTTAAAGGAGATGATAGAACTGTTTTATCATTGTTAATTGTGGTTATCTCTATACCAATTCTGTACAAACCTGCCTCTGAAAATAATGGACCTGTAATGACTATTGTCCCAGAGGGATCTGGAGTAATGGCATTAGTAAGAGGATCAAAAGTGCCTTCTACTCTAATATCAGAAGAATTGATATTTCTAGATGATATTGCAAGATCGCCTATATGCGAATGAAGAAACTCTGATAATTTGGTTTGATTGTCTTTGCTCACTGTTATTCTATATGTAACATGCTGAATCTTTTCTCCGGAATTCGGGTCAACCAATGACATTTTTAATTGATAATTGTGACCCAAAATTATGGTAGTTGGTTCACTAATAAAATTCATCTTTATACTTTTATCTCCTATGATTGCTATTGGTGGCGATGGTGGCGATGGTTGTAGTAATAGTGGTGAGAGAGTTGTGGTTGGGGATGCATCATAATACTGCTGCTGCTGCTGCTGTGCATTAACAGAGTTAATGGTAAGGGAAAAAATTGATAAAATTAGAAAAATATTTGTAAAAAGTAAAAGAAATTGATATTTCTTTATTTTTTTCACTCTTTTAATTTTTAATTTTATAAGTATTTATAGTTTAAAAATCCCAACAATGTATTAATAATACATAAACGAAAATTAAGTATGGAAAAAAAAATTTTTGCTGATGTTAGTGAGAAGGAGATTACTCGTTCAATTGCATCTATGTTTTTTGAAACTATTCAAGAATACAGTGATTCTGAAGTTATTATATTAGGTGCCGGACCAGCAGGATTATTTGCAGGAAGAGACCTTGCAAAGCAGGGTGTTAAAACGTTGATTGTTGAACAAAATAATTATCTGGGCGGTGGATATTGGGTAGGAGGATATATGATGAATCCGGTAACTGTTAGGGCACCTGCACAAAAAATATGGGATGAATTAGGTGTTTCGTACAGAAAAGTTAATGAAAATCTTTATGCAACATGGGGACCAAACGCCTGTTCCAAACTTATATCATCGGCCTGTGATGCGGGTGTGAGATTCTTGCAATTAACTAAATTTGATGATCTTGTGTTAAAAAACAAGAGAGTGTGTGGTGTAGTAATTAATTGGATGCCTGTTTCTGCATTGCCACGAAATATTACATGTGTTGACCCGATTGCGTTTGAAAGTAAAATAGTTATTGATGCAACAGGCCATGACTCAGTTGCTGTTAAACGTTTGAGAGAAAGAGGATTGGTAGAATGGAAAGGTATGAATCCAATGTGGGTAGAAGGCGGTGAAGATGCAGTTGTTAATTGTACTGGCGAGGTATACCCTGGACTAATTGCTGCTGGAATGTCTGTAACTGAAACTTTTGGATTACCTAGGATGGGCCCAACATTTGGTTCAATGCTATTATCCGGTAGAAAAGCTGCCGAAGTAGCCTTGAATAAGTTACAACAAATGACAGATTCCCCCAAAATTAAAGTAAAATAACCATTTTCTAATATTTTTTTATTTTTCAAACTTAAACATAAAACTTGTAATTCAAATAAATTAAAATACTCTATAATTTAATTTCAGATAAAATATTGACAGCCAAAATATTAGATGGAGTACTAGTTTCTCAATCTCTCAAAGATGAACTAAAAAATGAAATATCTATACTAGTTGGAAAGAATATTTATCCATGCTTATCGACTATACTTATCGGAAATGATCCTCCCTCCATATCTTATATAAATAACAAACAAAAGACAGCTAATTCGATAGGAATTAAAACTCTCGATTATCGATTAAATGAGAATACAACACAACAGGAATTATCCAATCTAATAAACAAACTAAATAATGATGAATCGGTTCATGGAATATTAATTCAGTTGCCTTTGAAAAAACATTTAGATAAATTTTATTTATTGAATCTTATCGATCCTAACAAGGACGTAGATGGATTGACACTCTTAAATTCTGGCTTGTTGTTTAACAATAAAGCAGAACTGATACCATGTACCCCTATGGGTGTAATGGAATTGTTAAAGTACTATAATATTGATTTGGATGGCGCAACTGTTACAATTGTAAATAGAAGTAATCTTGTTGGTAAGCCTTTATCTTCTCTTTTGTTGGAGAAAAATTCTACAGTTATTATTTGTCATTCTCATACAAAAAATCTAGATTATTTTTTACAATGCTCTGATATAATTATTACTGCAGTTGGTGATAGAAATAAATTCAAACTAACTAAGAATATGGTAAAAGAAAATTCTACAGTTATTGATATAGGGACAAGTAGAGTTGATAGTAAATTATTAGGCGATGTAGATTTTGAAGATGTTAAAGAAAAAACAGCATATATTACTCCTGTCCCAGGTGGAGTAGGACCGATGACTATAACAATGCTTTTGAAAAATACAGTTAAAGCAGCTAAAATATTAAATTCAATTCAATAAATTGTATGATAATAAAGAAACTTTAAAAAAAAAGTTTCTATTGCAAAGAAAGAACCTTTCTTCTTATGATGTATTTATTAAAAGCTGGTTTGCCCAGGAAAATTTACTAAATTCATTTATTTTTTCAAAAAGCAAGGTTATAGGAGTTTATTATCCTGTTTTAAATGAAATTCAAACTTTCAGAATCATCCATAAAGCTTTATTAACAAAAAAAAGGGTTTGTCTGCCGAAATTACTTGATAAAGAAATTACTTTTTTTTCAATCACTACTTTGAATGATTTATTGGATGGTAAATACAATATCAAAGAACCTTTATTAATCAAAAATAATATATGCGAAGTGGATACCGTGATTACACCTGGAATAGTTTTTGATAGGGCTGGTTATAGGATTGGATATGGTAAGGGATACTATGATAAATTTTTAAACCAGTTTTCAAAAAAAAAAATTACTTCGGTTGGGATTGGTTTTGAATTCCAATTAATACCTGAATTTATACCATATGAATCACATGATGTTAAATTGGATGCTTTAATTACAAATAAAGAAATTATATTGACTTAAATGTATGATGCTTTTTTTGCAATATCTTTTCTAAATTGCTGTTGATTGTATCCCCATGTTATTTTTTCAACATTATGGTATGATTTAATAATTGCTTCTTGAATTGTGCTACCTAATGAAGTAACTCCAAGTACACGTCCACCATCTGTTATCAGTTCATTATAATTATTTATTTTTGTTCCTGCATAGAAAATCATAACATCTTCTTTATCTATTTTGTCTAATCCCTTTATGGGGAATCCCATTTCAAATTTTTCTGGATATCCTTTTGATGCCATTACCACACAAACCGAGTGCTTATCTTTCCATTCTATCGGTTTCATCGAATCAATTGACTGATTTTCAACGGATTTTATATATTTCAAAAGATCCGATTCCATTCTCATCATTAAAGGTTGACATTCAGGATCTCCCATTCTTACATTAAATTCCAGAACATGAGGTTTCCTTGTTTGTTCTTCAAGTAATAATCCTGCATAAAGAAATCCTTTAAATGGATTTCCATTTTTTACCATAGCATTGATTGTGGGCTCAAAAATTTTTTTAGATATTTGGTCGATTTCTTCATTATTGATATCTGATACTGGAGAATAACTTCCCATCCCTCCAGTATTTGGTCCCATATCGTTGTCAAAAATTCTTTTATGGTCCTTGCATGGTTCTAGAAGCATGAATGATTCTCCATCACAAATTGCAATAATTGATACCTCATCCCCCGTGATTTTTTTTTCAATAATAATCTCATCAGATGATTTTCCAAATATTTTTGTATTTAACAGTATGTTAATTGCTTCAATTGCTTCCTGTTTACTGTTTGTTACAAAAACTCCTTTCCCTGATGCTAGTCCATCTGCTTTTACGACTACATCATAATCTATTTTATTTATATAGTCTATAGCTTTTGAACTATCAATGAATGTTTGAAACTCTGCAGTTGGTATAAAATTTTCCTTCATAAAATTTTTTGAGTATTTTTTACTTATTTCTAGCATCGATGCTTTTTTTGTTGGACCAAAAATTGGTATTCCTTCAAAATTAAACTTGTCTACTATTCCTAATGATAAAGGTATTTCTGGGCCTACTATTGTAAAGCATTTATTTAATTTTGCAAAATCAACTAACTTTTCAATTTCAGTTGGCAAAATTTGAATGTTTTCTGATGTGCCTCCATTTCCATTAGCATGAAATATTTTATTTACGTTTTTATTTTTTGCTATTTTCCAACCAAGAGCGTGTTCTCTTCCACCTGACCCAATAATTAATACATTTTCATAATCAGACATAGACCTTAAAATTGATCTAAATTCTATCATATTTGAAATTAATGGATATTAAATATTGTTATTTAGTAGTTTTGTTACAAACTAATAGAATTAATCAAATTTTAAATATGATGACCTCTTTTTATGAAGGATATATTACAAGGTTATGAGTGTCAATTGAATTCCTTGGTTACAGAGTGAATTCGATTATAATATTATAGCACATTTAATTCACCTGTACTATAAAATATAAAAAACACTGAGATAATCGTGATACCTTTTATAGTTTGCTTATCTATTATTACTGGAAAAAGAGGTGTATATATTTTTAGTATGAGTACTTTCAACAAATATAGAATACCAATACCAAAAAACGCACTACAGCGTATAGATAGAACTTCATCTCCTGCCCATATTTGGTCTCTTAGAAATGCAGTAGATTTTATTGCGCCACAAAATACTCCGGTCCTTGTTGCAGCAGATGGTGAAGTGGTCTTTGTTAGTGATGATTCCAATATTGGAGGCCCGGATCCTTCTTATTGGACTACTACTAACTTTATTACAATTAAGCATTCATTTGGTGAATACTCACGATACGACCATCTGGAATATCAAAGTGCAAAAGTAAGAGTAGGTCAGCAGGTACAAATAGGTCAGCAAATAGCTAAGGTAGGTATGACAGGCTATACATACATTCCACATCTGCATTTTCAAGTATTTGTATTTACAGGGCATGATATTTGGAGTGGTTTTGATACTGTAGAGGTTGAAGATTTTATTTACTAACCCTTAAAGCCATTTTTCTTATCAAGCCATTGTTTATATCCTAAATTACTAATAAATTTCTTAGGTCCCATAAGGAATAGATGATAATAACCTACCAATTAGGTTCAGGTATGTAACATGTGGATTAGTTGCATTTGTAAACAATTGATGGTTGTTTTAATAATCAAAGTTGATAATGGCGATAGTTTTTCTATATTATAAATATTAAAAATAAAAGAATTAAATAACCACATAGACTTGCACTAAAACACTATAATTGTATTTACAGAACTGTTAACAGATATGTACACACAAGGGTACATCCTCTTGTAAAATATTTGTGATCGCTCTGCCATGATTTTTATTATAGACATCCTTCCACTTGCTAACCGCCTGGCTTATTTCTTGTTCATCTTTGAAGGTGGAATTGTTAATT
>JBDUES010000043.1:0-6131 GCA_040297625.1 Candidatus Nitrosocosmicus sp.
CATGATTCGAAAAACAGTTAAAACTATGTCACTTTCTTAGTTAATCAATTTAAATTATGACTATTTCCATTTTGTCCTCGACACTAAAACGTTAACAAAAAACGATTTAAAATAATCATGCAACAAAGCAGATTGGATGAATATTCAAACAAAATAAATATAATAATATTTTCAAATGATATATACGAATTTTATTATGCTAAATATGTATTTTAGATCAGTTGGATAGTGAAATTGATGATATAAATGATTTTCTTAAAACATCGTATCCTGACAATGAAAGCATATTAGTTGGCTGCAGGGTTGGAACTTGTAATTCATACGAATGTTGTGAATATGATATTATAGTTTTAGAGTCAAAAAAAAATGAAAACAATAATAATGGCATAAAACAAAATAAATATAATCTATTTAAATTTTATGATAAAAACTTGGAGGTCTTCTTCTGTAACAAAGAAAATTTAATGCATAATAAAGAGATTACTTTCCAAAATTATATTAATTTAAAAAGTTCTGTCTTTAAAAGTACTTCAGAGGATTATTTTAAAAAAAAAAAGTACTATAACCAAAAAAATTTTAAAATATTGACAAAAAGAAAATTATTGCAGTTTGCATTAGATTGCACACAAATTAATAAACTAATATTAAATGATACATTTGATCAAAATTTATCTTCATTTTATTTAAAAATGATGTCTTTTAACGTATTAGAATTATTGATACAATTATTTCATAATGAAACTCCAAGTCCATCTCATCTAAAATATCAAATGAATACTATTAAAGAAAATAATCCAAAAATTAAAGAACATGTTGATATTGTATCAGAATATCTTGAATTAGACCGGTCCAATGTATCTACTATAACAAGAAGTGAAAAATCATTATTTTTTTTATTAAAACATAATAGATGTAATCATATGGAAATTAAATTATTTGGTAATAAATTAAGTTTTTTTAAGACAAAGTCTATGTACGTGGATGGGAATCTTCTAATCCATAGTTATGTAAAAAAACAAAATTTTGATTTAAACTATATTCGAAATTATAATCGGTTGTTAAATTATATATTGGATATTCAAAACAAGGAAAGAATGAAATTATTAAAAGAATTAGATATTCTTTTTAATATTATCAAACATTTTATAAAAAATAATTATTGAATCACTATTGCTTGTTCTATTTCTTGTGGTTCAATACTTTGGTTCCTTGCTCTGAGCTTTGCTTTATATTTTAAATTCCTTGGTTTAGTTCGAAGTCTATATCCACAGCAGGGACACCATAATCCATCCCATTTTATAAAAATTTCACATATTTGACAGCGCTTTTGACCACTCGCATAACGGCCTGATCCAACCGGCTTTTGGGCTTTGTGTCTGATACATATACCTTTACATGTCATCTGAACCATAAAAAGCTCGCTTCCGCTCTATATAAACATATATAACAACGAATCATTACTAGTAAACAGTATTTTTAAAAAAAAATAGGAGTTTTAAGAAACTGAGATATTATTTATCTTAAATTGCTCATGCATCTCTTTGTACTCGTCTAATTTCATTCTGATATCATCTGCGTTTGTGTCATCCATTCCTGATAACCCTGTTTTAAAATTGATTTTGTTGCCCGTAATTTTTATATCAGAAACTTCCATATCCGCATAAACATTAGCAAGCTCTTCTGTCCATGCTTGTGCTTCGTCTGCATTAACACCTTCTGTATCGATAGTTACATTAAACATCTTGGTCATCTAAATACCACTGCTGTTTTTTTAATTTTGATATTAATAAAGTTGACGCAACTAAATAATGTTCAAGTATATCTTTCATTTTTTTTCTTCAAAACCCCAGTACTTCATTATTTCTTTTTCAAATTTTTTTGCTTGCTCGTCACTTAGCGGATCCCCACAATTTTTGCAGGATGGAACAACTTTCATACCATATAATTTAAAATCAACATCAAAAAAGTGAACTTTAGAACAATTACACATATTTACTGTATGATATTTGAATTACTAATTTATTTTTTATTAAACTTTATAATAACATAATCGATAAATTATAAACATTTAAAGAGCATATCATTGTATTTTACATAATTCAAATGTTACATAAAAAATCAGAAAAGAAAATAATTGCATTTTTTATAATTTTTACACTTGGAACGATGGCATTACAAGTTAATCAATTTATGGGACCTGTAAATGCACAGTCTGATAACAACTGGTATGTGGGAAAAGGAGTTAAACCTAACACTTTTTATACATACCAAATACAGAGCTCAGATACAAACCAAGGTCAACCATTTGTTATGACTATTTATTTCAAAGATTATAATGCCACGGGTAAATATTGGAATGTTCCTACTATTGTGGTAGATAAAGGACAGGTATTTAACGGTACATTTCATCTTAGCGACCTCGATATGACTGCTTTAGGATCGTCACAAATTCCCCCGGCAATGGCCAAGTATCGTGGTGCATATGCAACATCGTTGGATTGGTTATCCGCCTATGTACCAAAACCTGGTCAATCTCTTGGCTCTGCATATTGGGGCAAAATTGGTTCCATCGGTGGTTCTCAAATTGCTCCTGCAGGAACAGCTAAAATAACAACATCTGCAGGTACTTTTGATACAACAACAATACTATATCACAAAGGCGTGGATAATAATATCTATTTGAATAAGGATATGCCTTTCCCTGTGAAAGCCCAAACCTATGCTGATGTAACAACAGGGACACCTCCAATTCAATATGCTTATGAATTACAAGCTATGGGAACAGGTCAGCCTCCAATACCTAAATCTCATGTGGAAGTTCCAAAGCCTCCATTATCTCTTGCAACACCAAGGGGTACCTATGACATACAGCTATTGTGGGAGCCAACTGTAATTAAAGCAGGTCAAGATACTAAATTTGGGTTACTTTTTAGTGATACAACTAGTAAAAACTTGGTACCAAATGTTGGCTATGAATTCAAAGTAACTGACCAAAATAATAAAGTTTTGACTGATCTTCTAAATCAGCCTGCTAACGATGGAACAGGTACAAATACATTTAAATTTCCAACTCCGGGATTATATCATATCGGAGTCTTTGTTCAAGCTGCATCAAGTATAGATATGGGTATGTTTGTAGAGGGAGTTACATTTGATGTGATAGCCTCCTAACTCCAAGTTATTTATTTTTTAACAAACAAATACTTGTACATTAAAAAAATATTTTTTTTGATTTATTAAGTACGTGATTGTCGATCCGAATATACATTCAATAGTAACCAATTACAAAATTTTTCAACATCTTTATCGATTTTGACCCATAAATGAAAGGAACCTGGCAAAATCTCAATACGAGATTTATTTTTATCATTAAAAACTATTTTTATACCTTCTTTTCCTTCATACATATATGCATCAATAACCATTACATTTTTAAATGAATTTGTAGCCTCTTGTTTAATTTGTTCTCTTGGAATAGAAAATGCTTTTTTGAATTTATCTATCACAATACTGATGTTCTCTTTCCCGTATTCATCAGTGCTGTAAATTTTACTTGAATTGGGAAAGTGGATCTCGAGTTTTAGATTGTATCTTGATCCGACAAAATTTGATAATTCGTTCAATTTGTAATAAACAAGAGTAGGTTTTTTTGTCAATGTTGTTTTAAAAAATTCCATATTACTGTTAATGTTATATGTTAAATCTGTAATTAGTGATGAAAATTCATTCATTTTTTTTATATACTTTCTATTTTATTTAATATTAAAGTTTAATAAATAAGTTAAATAAAATCATATTATATTATATCATGTTTGCTTCTGATAATGATTCTGAAAGAGCGACAAGTATTGAAGATTATCAAAATACATGCACTAATTTTATTAGTGATCTTTGTAAAGATTACAAAGAATGGATAGACCGCTATAAACTGCCACAAAATGAAGAGATTGATAGAAAGACAAAAATTGATGAAATCGTAAAATTTACTAATGGATTTATTTTCAAATTTGGAGATACTATAAAAAAAATAGACATTATAATGAATGATGGAATTAATAAAATGGCAGAAAATACTGCAGGATATCCTTTTAAATTTGATATTATTGTAAATAATAGTAGTAGATATATAATTCACGATAAAAAATCAATAAAAATAAGTCTTCATGCATTTCCAAGACCTGGAAGACAAATTAGAATCTGCAACTATGACAAGGCTCAAATTTTTTTGATTAATTCAAGCAATCCTGTTGACTTTAATTATAGCAGTACGAGTTTTGAGTCTTCAGATTTGCTGGATGATTTTATATTGATAAAACCTAAAAAGTTCGATTCGATAGATGCTATATCTATTACAATAAAAGTCGAAGAAATTGAGAACAATGTAGTCATGGATAGTCGTGGATATACATCTTTGATAATTCTAAAATAATTATTTGAATGATCAAGATCCAATCTTTAAATCATGCGTACAAATGGAACGTAAACATTCTGTTGCAGATAATATTGCTAAATAACTAGTTTTGGGGTTTTCTAAACTTGGCTTATTACTAATTTTTATTGTAAATTCTCCGAATTTCCATTTAACCTGTATTTCATGAATATTGTTTGATGTATCCGGATCTACTACTACTTTAACATTAGTTCTTTTAAATCCTATGCCTGCCAAACTTATTAAAGCAGCAACATTAACATTGGATGGAAATTGTTTAATTGCATCAACTGCATTTCCATCGAAAATAATTTGTTTTTTGTTTATTTCATCTATATTTACCTTATTGTTAAAAAAAAAGGGGGCGCCTTTTAATGACCTATTATTTTTTGTTGTTACCAACGTAATGGATTCTATTTGGTTCTTTACACTTCTTATAATATCGATCCCACCAATTGCACCGGAGGGTAAAAAAACATTGTTAGACTTTGATGTGAGAAAGTGAAGAATATCTTTATAAAAATTATAATCTGAAAAAACTCCTATACTCATTATCATAATATCTTTTCCTTTTTTGAGAATCTCAATCACATAACTGGAAGCAGCATTGATTGATGCAGCTTCAATGACCAAATCAATTTTTTTGAATTGAGGCGCGTCTATAAACTCTTTGAAATTGCTGAAAAGAGTAGGTTTGTTTTTTATCTTATCATAGACTATTTTTGATTTATTGGGATCAATGTCAAAAATTATAGATAATAAACAGTTAGGTATTGTTTTGTTATCGATATTTTGAGCCAATTCACTTCCTATTACACCGCAACCAATTATTGCAATTTCTTTTTCCAATATTTATTTATTTATTTATTTATTTATTTATTTTACTTAAAATATATTTGGACCGATTATAAAATATCTGAACAATAAGAATTCAAATTCGAAAAGTTATGATTTCAATAAAAAAGTTACAAAATCAAAATTATACTGATGCTTCTGACTTTAAAATAGACAACAGGGAATAATTTCGTAGATAATTCTCTTTGTATCAATAATGGAAAACAAAAGGTCAAAGTTATTTGTGATATGAATACTAATGATTATCCTGATGAAGAATTCAGAAAGACATTATAGATAGTTATTGCATTGTTCTGATTTTTCTACAGTCTCAAACATGATCTATTAGTCCATAGATGAAATTATTAAAACCCTTGATACGGATTAAGCGCATTCAAGATTTGTCTAGATATAACTAACAATAGTTATAATGTCTTGTTCTATTTATGGTGAAAGAGGGGCAATTATCCAAAACCAAATATTGGCAAATAGTTGATCACCAATTTGTCAATGCATTATTAAAAGAAAAATAATACAAAACTTTCAACATATGTAATAATTATGTCCGTTGTAGTTCTAGTAAGTCAATAACCGACATTAAAAACCGTTTAATACCATTGTTTATATAGTCTAATAACTAATAGATAGTGATGTCAAAGAAAATTGAAACTCCAGAAAATAATAATACTAGTCACACTGAATATTCATATAATACTAATAATACCAATAACCAAAATAATCCTGATTTTAAAGAATCAGTTAACAGATCACTTGATGAAACCAAAGATAACATAAAAAGATCAATAGACGAATCAAAAAATCAGATTCCACGTTATAATACCATTGTAAATAACTATCAAGAACAATC
>JBDUES010000044.1:0-3580 GCA_040297625.1 Candidatus Nitrosocosmicus sp.
CAGCTAATGGTATACTATAACTGTAAAACTGAGAAAATAAATCCAAAATCAATAAAATACATGCTTGGGACTGGCTGACATGATATTGAGAATAAAGATAGGGAATATCGAATTATGACCAAGCCTCAAGTAATTCAAATATTGTCTACAAAAAGAAACAAGTCAGTTGTAATAGCAATTAGTTCAGGGATAAAGAGAGATAGATAAATAGGTCAATGTTTGTTATTCATTCATTCATTTTTTTTAATTGTATTTAATTGAATTAAAATTAGATTATCATATCTAGTTGAAAATAATAAATAATCAAGATTATAGAATATAAACTATTAATCTATTTATTAAATAATGATTAAAACAATTTCAATAATTACATCAGTAGTATTATTATTTGCACTTTTTTCCGCATCAACTAATTTAGCTATAATCTTTGCTCAAAGCCCATCTACTCAATCAGATCAACCGGGACAACCTATTCAACCAGCTCAAACAGCACGTGCAGGACAACCAGGCCCATCTGTTCAATCTGATAATTCCGGACAAAGTCTATCCGGACCATTAGGGCAAAACCACTCTGGACCATTAGGGCAAAACCACTCTGGACAACCTACAGGTCCATTAGATCAGCGGGGCGCTTCTATAGACAAGATTATTGGCCAAAAATAGGTACAGTAGATTCAAAATAGATTATTATATTAAATCATTTTATTTTGATGAGGCAATTTATTAACCTGTAGCTATAAAATAATAGATTATTTGTGTACAGCTACTAGTATATTAAAATATACTGGATTTGTAGCGAAAATTATTAGTGATTTGTATAACTAGTCCTATACTATACCATTTAGCATAAGTTACCAAACATCTCTTAACAAATAGTTCCTCATATTAAGATTGAATATTTTTGTTCTGAAATATCTGGCTATTTTGTTTTTAAAATCTTCAAATGATGAATAGCACCTTAGAACAAGCAGATCACGTTTGGCTATGTTCCATATCTCTTCCATCACCATAAACTCTGGTGATGCTGTAGGAAGATATACCGGAATAAGAGTATCCTTCTTTTCTTCAAAGTACTTTCTTACTTTCCTTGACTTGTAATGAGGCGATGCCTTATCCATGAATAGATAGCATTTTGGAAATTTAGTGTATTATCAAGAACTCAGGAATGTATCTCCATTGAATTTGTCGTACTGTCTGAATAGTTGTTTTCCTTCTATACTCATAGCACCAAAAATACATGAATGGTTATACGAACCTGTTATCCTAACTATCGATCTATTATCTCGTTCAATCCACACCTTCTTACAAAAGAATCATAAAAGAAAAATGATTCGTCCAGTGATACTACGGTAAAGCCTTCTGCGTCTTCTTGTTGGATGTGCTTATCCATAAGTATATTGGCGGCCTTTTTTGCAATCATCCTTTTCCTCATTGTATGGTGTGTTAACATGTACTTTTCGTGATACCTTTTGTTTGAAACCCCATTTACGAAGGATACGATATACGTGAGTGTATTAGTGGTATTTTATGCCGCTTTTCTTTACAATTAACTCTTCCACCTGTTTTGTGGTCCAACCCTTGTTGTTGCTTTCTTTTAGTTCTTTCTTAATCTGGTAACTGACCTCTTCAGATAATTCTGGAGGTCTGCCGCTTTTAGATCTATTAATCCATCAATACCCTCTTTATAATATCTTTTTAGCCATTCACAGGCCCAAGCTTTACTTCGATGGAGATCTCTGGCTACCTTTGCTGCAATCATACCGTGATACACCACGTTAAAAACAAGAAGCATTCTTTCTTTTGTTTTTATATCTTGTTCATGTCTGTAGAATTTTTCAAACGATTCTCTGGTAAGAGTCAAATGAATAAGATGAAAATGAATCAACTAATCTATAAACATTTATTATTATAATCAGATGAAAAAAAGAGCAGTTTGTGTATTTATGCTATTTAGTATAGGTGGATATAACCATATCTATCGCTCTTGTTACCCGCATCATTATCCTCATCCTTTTCTGTGTTAAAGATTCTTTGAGCATCTTAAGCTAAAATAATACAAAGTTATACCAAGTATTTTTCTAGTTTGTTAATCTATTTAGCGATTGAAAATTTGCTCTAGTAGCGGTAGAGGGTCAAAAAAGATATGAAATATGATGAGATGCAAAAGGCTTTTGTACCTAGTCTACAAATAATGATACTAACAAAACCATTTCATTCCCCCCAAGGACTACTACCCGGTTAAAAACAACAACCTTCACAACATCAATTTTTCATTAATTTATTACTAAATATTTATGACTAGAATGGATATAAATAATATATATCGGCTTTTACTACTTCAAATAAATATTTCAAAGCACAAATTCCAATTCCTTTATGTAAAAAATATGGTTATATTAAGATAGATCATTTCATTATCACCCTCTCCCCACCCTATATCTTGATAAACCAATCTTCTTACCCCCACGCAGTGGCAATATAATTAATTGCCCCTGTGATTTCTTGTTTTTATTTTTATTTTTTAGTTATAGAACCACTGCATGTCTTTATAATCACCTGCAAAATGACCTGCCGTAAAAGGCAGGTTGATATAGATCGGATAAACCATAAATCTATCCATGTCTTTCCCATGGGCAATGACGCATGACAGTTTCTTTCATCCTTTCATCTCTCCGATTATTCTGATTATGTTCCCTAATGAACAAAGCATCGCTCAACGCCCCGCGAATCAGCATCCTCGATGAAATGACGATAACGACAGTTGGAATTGCAGGTTCAATCGCCCAGGATATCGATGAGCAGAAGATACATATTCACGCACGCACCAAAATATATCCCTGAATCGTTGTAATATCTTGACTTTTAATTCAGGAAAATCTTGCTCTCTGGTCGTGAGGGACATCCGTGGTTGTTAGACATGTCCTTGTGATATCAGTAATAATTGCTTGACACTCCTGCATACAACGGGTGTGATAAATACAAAGCATCATATTGCGCAAATCAGAATCCTGACCATATCCTAGGGCTAACGACACGGTTTTGACCACATTCACTGTCGTCGGTGATGGCGAAGGTGACGGCATAATATAGAGACAGCAAACCCTGATGTATCCATGTACAATGACAGATTTCCCTGAACGAAATGGATTACCGCGGCCTCGCAAAAAACTACCGTTAGGCATCCAGCTAATGCTGTAGCAGTTCACCGATTCCATTCCCACCACCACCACCTATCTCCTATTTTTTGGGATATGGTTTTGTGTGAATATAGAAATATGGGCACAATCATATTGAACCGATAAAATTGCATCCTCGATGGCTATCGTTCGAAAGGGTAATTTTAACCATTTAATACTATCCATTGCCACATTACATACAATTATTTTAAATATAAAAATTGGCTAAAAAATGGGGAACCAAGAACAAAATGGTAAAGATTTTGCATCTGCAATGAAAGTGAAAGGAAAAGGAAAGAAGAAAACAATAGCATAGTCATCTATATCCACCTCTCCACAACCTTCCATATTTGGCTAAAAACTAGCAATAAACATGGACTTTCCTTCATTAATTGCCTGCTGTA
>JBDUES010000045.1:0-24141 GCA_040297625.1 Candidatus Nitrosocosmicus sp.
TTGTATGATTCATTTTTATGAATAATCTCTAAAAATTTAGATGGTTTGTTATCAATTAATACTGTAAATTTATTATCTTTGTTATCTGAAGTTTTTGAATCAATTATATTTCTTGGAATTTGAATGATTATATTATTATTATTATGAGTTAATGGATTTAATATTAGTATTAAAGAATTTTTGTATTTTTCATAAATTGCATTATTAAGAATACTTTTATCTTTATTAACAAAATTAATGGGAACAAATAGGTTGTTAATTTTTAAATAAAAGAAATTATGTGTTAAATTATGTAAATTTGAATTTGTAAAACTTTGATTTGTGATAAGATGTTGCTTTAAATCAACTGATCTTAAATATGTTTTTGATTGATTTTTTGAAAAACTGTTATTTAAATTGATGTTAATAAAAATGATCAATACAAGAAAAACGAGTATCAATAATAAGGTTGTTAGATCAAAGTAAAATTTTTTTACTTTTACCAATTATTTTATAGAAAGATGGATAAAGCTTATAAGAATTCTTTTACCTGTAATAATATTTCCGCTCGTTTTATTATGTATCTTAATTATTTTTTAGGTTATCTTTTATATTCGATATGGAAAAAGTCAAGTTATTCTGCCACACAGATTCACATAATAATTAATCCGCTGTAGATGTTTTTGAATTTGGATAAATAAAGCAGTATCTGAGTATATTTTTGTCCGATTATATTTTGACCAAAAATCTGTTATACTCTCATGTTTTAAATAATGTAATTAAATGAGGTATGGTCATAATTCTAATTATCTCTTGATACATTATCCAACAGCTTAAAGGTGACCTCTGGAATATGATTTTGATTACAACTGTCCCAAAGATTAGCTCTAGACAGATTAAAGGAATCCATCCTTTTTAACATTCTGTATATAATAGGCTGTATACCATGGCCTGTTATACCACGAAAACGTGGTAGGCAATACACATATTCTACAACAGTAATTTTAAGATGCTTTATTGTAAGGATATGGTTTAGACTGGATTCCAACATTGCCCTACATACTTTTCTTAACATGGACTGCTGCCAGTATAACAATAAACTAGCATTAGCCTGTGGGTTAGTATCCATTCCAAGTAGACGTACATTTGATAGGCGATTAAAGACCATTTCTACCGATATAAAAGATAGGATATCAACAATGGGACATCTATTTGTTGCAGAAGGTATAGTAGATATTTCTATAACAGCAATAGATGGTACCCTCTTAAAAGCAAAAGGTAGTGTATGGCATAAATCATCCATGAAGAAGAAAGGAGTAGTACCACGTCCTGGTATTGATACCGATGCAAGGTGGGGATACAGTCATACCAAAGGATGGGTTTTTGGATATAAACTACATCTAACATCGACAACTGAAGGAAATCTTGGAGTACCTCTAACTGCAGAGATGTAACTACTGCTAATGTACAGGATAACCAGATGTATGTTACTTTAACTTCTTCTTCTTCTTCTTCTTCTTCAGCATTCTCTTTTACCATCTGTATTGTATATTACAGCTGATCCTGGTTATGATGATAGGAAACTGTACGAATATGGCAAAAAGACATTGGGAATAGATTTAGTTTGTCCTATTGTAGAAAGATATGACAGTACTTCCAAAACGAGGCTTGATCTTGTATGCTTTTATCAATCGATATTGGGTCAGTATATCTACAATCAGAGAGGGATATCTATAGAACCATTGATAGAACATATCAAACCCGAGTTTAGGATAGATCCATTATCAGCACGTGGAATTCACACGGTATCTGCAATTGTACTTTTGTTTGTTTTATTATATCAGCTATGGTGTATTATAACTGTAAGAAGGATAAATCTAATCCAAAATCAATAAAATACATGCTTGGGACTGACTGACATGGCGTTCTAGATAAAGGCGAAAGATCTCGAATTATGACCATGCCTCAATTAAATGATGATTTAGCCCTTCTTGATTTACTTTTAATGCTGTTTGAAGAAAAGATACCTAAATAATTTTCCACAAATTTTAATATAATTCGTATTTGTAAAAATGGTTTGAAATTCCAAACCATGCCTGTTTATCTATTTTTATAGTGTTGTTAAATAATTCTAGGATTTAAATGAAAAAAATAGGTATTGTCAAAATAAATTGTTTGAATACATTAAATGTAATTGTACTCAATTTGTTCTGGCGTTAAAACCTATGTATCAGAACACATAGGTAGTAAAAATAATCTGTCTCATAAACATTGATTTAGAAATAATGCAATATATAAATAGAATAACATATATATACGATTAATTCATAACACAACCTTGGCGTTTATTTTAGTTTTGTTATCTATTTCGACGTTAAATCTGGAGGTTAAATGCCTTGTCTATTGAAAAAAAAGACATTAAAATCGTTAATCATATTTATCAGCCTAAACACGAGATTTTATCAAAAGAAGAAGCTAACTTAGTTTTTAAAAAATTTAATTCAAAACCTAGTCAACTGCCTTATATGCTGTCATCTGATAAAGGTATACAGGGACTGGATGCACAACCGAGCGATATTATTAAAATAACAAGAAAAAGCTCAACCGCAGGTGAAAGTGTATATTACCGGTATGTAGTAGAAGGTTGATGTAGGTTGGTTATGAGTTATAATATTAATACTTCTACCGACATGTGGCCAATCATTCAAGATATACTTAGACGCGAAGGGGTTGCCAGACAACATCTTAATTCTTATAATGAGTTTACTGAACGGGGCTTTCAAAGTATAATTGATGAAGTAGGGGAAATAGAAATTGAGACAGCAGAGTATCCTTACAAAATTAAACTAGGTAAAATAAAAATACAACAGCCTAGAATTATGGAATTGGATGGCTCTATAACTCATGTTGCACCAGTAGAGGCCAGACTTAGAAATTTAACTTATGGATCTCCAATAATGCTTGAATGTAGTATCGTTGAAGAAGGTAAAACCTTGGAATCCCGATTTATTCATATTGGTGATATGCCTGTTATGGTGAAATCTAATGCCTGTATGTTAAACAATTATTCAGAAATGAAACTCATAGATGTTGGCGAAGATCCTAAGGACCCCGGTGGTTATTTCATAATTAATGGTTCTGAAAGAGTTATTGTTGGATTGGAGGATTTGTCATATAATAAGATTATTGTAGATATCGAAGAAACTTCTGGTACTATTTTATATAAAGCGAAGGTTTATTCTTCTATAGTAGGATATCGTGCTAAATTAGAACTCATTATGCGCCCTGATGGATCAATTGTATCTAAAATACCTGGTTCTCCTGTGGACATTCCTTTAATTATTTTAGTAAGAGCTTTGGGGCTAGAAGGTGATAAAGATATAGCAAATGCTGTTTCTCTCAATGACGTTCTCCAGGATGAATTGGAACCATCATTTGAAAAATCTGGAGAAGTAGTAACAAGTAGAGATGCAATTGTCTATATAAGTAAAAGAATTGCTCCTGGCATGTTAGAAGAATTTCAAATTAAGAGGGCCGAAACTCTTTTAGATTGGGGGTTATTACCGCATCTTGGAAAAAATCCTGATAATCGGTACGAGAAAGCTTTGTTTTTGGGTGAATCGGCATGTAAATTAATTGAATTAAATTTAGGTTGGATCGAAACTGATGATAAAGATCATTATGGAAATAAAGTAATAAAATTTGCAGGTCAAATGTTAGCCGATCTCTTTAGAACTGCTTTTAGAAATCTTATTCGAGATATGAAATATCAACTTGAAAGATCCGGTCAGAAACGTGGAATCAATGCTGTTGGTGCAGCAGTTAGACCTGGAATTATATCAGACAAATTGAACAATGCAATAGCTACAGGAAATTGGGGACGAGGTAGAGTTGGTGTCACTCAACTTTTGGATAGAACCAATTATATGTCTACTGTAAGTCATCTTCGAAGAATTCAATCTCCTTTAAGTAGAAGTCAACCCAATTTTGAGGCAAGAGACTTACATGCTACTCATTTTGGACGAATTTGTCCTTCTGAAACTCCAGAGGGTTCCAATTGTGGATTGGTTAAAAACTTGGCACTATCGGCAATAATTTCAGTTAGCGTCATCTCATCTGATGTTATTGAAAAAATGTATGAATTGGGTGTACAAAATGTTAATGAGGCAAATGATGACTTGAAACAAAAAGGGACACGAGTTTTTGTTGATGGTCGGTTGATTGGATATATCGAAGATGGTCGATATCTATCTAATCGTCTACGTACTATGAGACGCTCAGGCAGAATGCATCCCCATATGGGAGTGTATTATTATTCATCACTAAATGATAATGCTACAAAAAGATTATACATAAGTTGCAATTCTGGAAGAGTTTTACGACCACTTGCTATTATAAAAGATGGTAATGTTTTATTAACTAAAGAGATACTTGAAAAAATATTTAAAAAATTCTTGTCATGGTCAGATTTGCTTTACATGGGGATTGTAGAATTGGTTGACGCAAATGAAGAGGAAAATTGCTACATTGCAAGCGAGGTGAAGGACTTGACTACTGATCATACACATGTTGAAATCTTTTTATCTTCAATACTTGGCGTTGGAGCTTCTATTATACCATATCCTGAACATAATCAATCTCCAAGAAATACTTATGAAAGTGCTATGGCAAAACAAAGTCTGGGGTTCTCAACACCACTTATGAATGCTAGTACTTATGTCAGACAACATTTTATGTTATATCCTCAAATGCCTGTAGTAAGTACTAAAGCTATAAACTTGCTTGGTCTAGATGAGCGGCCAACCGGGCAAAATTGTGTAGTTGCGGTTTTACCATTTGAGGGATATAATATCGAAGATGCCGTAGTATTTAGTAAATCTTCTATAGATAGAGGTTTAGCTCGAACTTTTTTCTATCGTGTATATGAAGCGGAAGCTAAACAATATCCTGGAGGTATGAAAGACATATTTGAAATTCCTTCCTCAGAGGCTAATATTAGAGGCTATCGTGGGGAAAAATCTTATCGTTTGCTAGAGCCTGATGGATCTATAATGCATGAGTCTGTTGTAAATGGAGGTGATATTCTGATAGGCCGTACATCTCCTCCACGATTTATGGAAGAATATAAAGAATTCGAGGTAAAGGGTCCATATAGAAGAGATACATCTATCGGAGTTAGACCATCCGAAAGTGGTGTGGTGGATACCGTTCTCATGACTCAATCTGTAGAAGGTGGTAAAATGTACAAAATTAGAGTAAGGGATATGCGAATTCCTGAAATCGGCGATAAATTTGCATCCAGGCATGGTCAAAAAGGTGTAGTTGGGATGCTTGTAAATCAAGAAGACCTTCCATATACTGAAGATGGTGTGGTTCCTGATGTAATGATTAATCCTCATGCCTTTCCATCGAGAATGACAGTTGGTATGTTTATGGAATCTCTTGGTGGGAAAGCTGCTTCATTAAGAGGAAAAATAGTTGATGGTTCTGCTTTCTTGGGTGAAAAATTAAATGATATCAAAGATGTAATGGAAAGCTATGGTTTTAAGCACAGTGGAAAAGAAACCATGTATGATGGAAGGACTGGAAAACGTTTTCCAGTAGATGTTTATGTAGGCGTGGTATACTACCAAAAACTTCATCATATGGTTGCTGATAAAATTCATAGTAGGGCTAGAGGGCAGGTTCAGATGTTGACCAAGCAACCAACCGAAGGTAGGGCAAGAGGTGGTGGTTTGAGATTTGGAGAAATGGAACGGGACTGTTTGATTGCTTATGGAGCTTCAATGATGCTAAAGGATAGGTTACTAGAAGAATCTGATAAAGCAGAAGTAAACGTATGTGAACGATGTGGTCTGTTAGCTTATTTTGATACTAAACAAAGAAAATATGTCTGCCGAGTATGTGGTGATAAAGGAAAAATTTCAAATGTAATTATTGCATATGCTTTTAAACTATTATTGCAAGAAATGATGAGTTTAAATGTTGCTCCAAGATTACTAATTAAGGAGAAAGTTTGATTTTCTCTTTTATAAAAGGTGGGTGTAAATTAAATGAATGATGAAACAATTAAAATCCTCGATGGAATTAGATTTAGTGTCTTATCACCTGTAGATGTCCGAAAATACAGTGTAGCTGAAGTTACTGCTCCTGAAACTTACGATGAGGATGGGATGTCTGTTCAAGGGGGACTTATGGATAGCAGACTTGGAACTTTGGAACCTGGACAAAAATGTGCAACATGTGGTAATACCTCTGCAAGATGTCCTGGCCATTTTGGGCATATAGAACTCGCTGAACCAGTTTTACACATTGCATTTATAGATGATATCCATAAATTATTGTTAATTACTTGTAGATCCTGCAATCGTATTAAATTAAATAATGATGATCTTGATAAATATAAAAATTTGCGTGATAGCAAAGCTGCATATGCTGTTATTACTCTTGAAAATGTTAAAGATGACATTATTGAAAAAGCAAAAAAAGTAAGAGTTTGTCCTCATTGTCAAAAAGAACAATATGATCTAATATTTACAAAACCTACTATTTTTGTCGAAAAAACCGATGTAGGGGAAAATAGATTACTGCCAATTACAATTAGGGAGAGATTAGTGAATGTTACAAACGAAGATTTAATTTTATTAGGATATGATCCAAAAACTGCTAGACCTGAATGGTTTATTTTACAAGTTTTACCTGTTCCTCCAGTTACTGTAAGACCTTCTATTATTTTGGAGACTGGTATTCGTTCAGAAGATGATCTTACACATAAATTAGTAGATATTATTAGAGTAAATCAAAGGTTAAAAGAAAGCAAAGAAGCTGGAACTCCTCCTTTAATTGTCCAAGATCTTGTTGATTTACTGCAGTATCATGTTACCACATATTTTGACAATGAAGTATCGGGTATACCTCAGGCACATCATCGTTCTGGAAGGCCACTTAAAACAATAACTCAAAGATTAAAAGGTAAAGAAGGACGTTTTAGAGGCTCATTATCTGGTAAAAGAGTTGATTTTTCTAGCAGAACTGTTATTTCGCCCGATCCAAATTTGAACATATCGGACGTAGGTGTTCCCAGTGATGTTGCAAAAAAACTTACAATACCTGAAACCGTATCCTCATGGAATTTAGAAAAATTAAAAAATCTTGTCCTAAATGGACCAAATAATTATCCTGGAGCTAACTATATTATTCGTCCAGATGGGGTCAAAATACGATTAGAATATGTAACAGATCGTACTGCTATTGCAGACTCTTTGGTTATGGGATTTACTGTAGAACGACATTTGTTGGAAGGCGATATTGTAATATTTAATAGGCAGCCATCATTGCATCGGATGTCTATAATGGCTCATAATGTTAGAGTTTTACCATACCGTACATTTAGAGTACATCCTGCGGTTTGTCCTCCTTATAATGCTGATTTTGATGGCGATGAAATGAATTTACATGTCCCTCAAAGTCAAGAAGCTCGTGCAGAAGCTGCACTATTAATGAGAGTTCAAGATCAAATTATATCGCCTAGATACGGTGGTCCAATTATCGGGGGTATACGAGACTTCATTACTGGTGCTTTTCTACTAACAAAAGATGAGACCTTTTTAACTGCCGATGAAATAGCCAATTTAGCTTATCTAGGGGGTTATGATGGGCCATTACCCGAGCCACATTCGGAAAAAGATGGCAAACCTTTGTATACAGGAAAGCAATTGTTTTCATTATTTTTACCAAAAGACTTTAATTTTATCATCACTTCAAAGTGGAACAAAGCATCTAAAAGACCTGGAAAAGATGTAGTAATAAAAAATGGACAACTTATTTCCGGTGTAATTGATAAATCCTCGATAGGAGCGGAAGAACCCGATAGTGTGCTTCATCGTATTGCTAAAGACTATGGTAATGATGATGCAAAAAAATTTTTAGATTCTATTTTAATTATGTTAAAAACATATATCACTCATAGAGGTTTTAGTTATGGTTATTCTGATTTATGGTTAAGTGAGGAAACAAGGACAGAAATCTTTGATATAATTGAGAAAACTTACAATAAAATAAATGAACTAGTTTTACAATATAAAGAAGGTACTTTGCCGTTAACTAGGGGTCTAGCTCCTGAAGAAGCTCTTGAACTTTATGTAGTTAATGAATTATCTAGAGCAAGGGATAGGGCCGGTAAAACTGCTGATAGATCATTTCCTGATGATAATTCTGGTGTAATTATGGCTTCTACAGGTGCTAGGGGGTCAACGTTAAATATAGGTCAAATGACTGCTGCGCTAGGTCAACAATCGATTCGTGGTAAAAGAATAATTAAAGGGTATAGAAACAGGGCTTTGGCTCATTTCAAACCGGGTGAACAAAACCCTGATTCAAAGGGTTTTGTAAAATCTAATTACAGGGATGGACTAAATCCTATAGAATTCTTCTTTCATGCTATGGGTGGTAGAGAAGGCTTGGTGGATACTGCTGTAAGAACCCAACAATCAGGATATATGCAAAGAAGACTTATCAATGCACTAGAGCATTTAAAAGCTGAATATGATTTAACTGTTAGAGATCCTCATGGAAACATCATTCAATTTGTTTATGGTGATGATGGGGTCGATCCTGCAAAGAGTGATCATGGTGAAGCTGTAAATATTGATAGGCTGGTAGAGAGCGAGTCATTTGTTGACGAGAATCCAAAAGCGAATGAAAATGAAATAAAAGAAATTTTGGAAAAATATGAAGAGAAAATGAATCCAAAATTGCGTTCAAACATCGAAAATGCTTTATCTTCTCATCCATTAAGTAAATCGGGTGTAAAAAAAGTTGCCCATAAAATTATTGATTTATTTGAAAAAGCTATGGTAGAACCTGGAGAAGCAGTTGGTGTTGTCACCGCACAGTCAATTGGGGAGCCTGGAACCCAGATGACTCTTAGAACTTTCCATTTTGCAGGTGTTAAAGAAAGAAATGTCACTTTGGGATTGCCACGACTGATAGAATTGGTCGATGCAAGAAAAAAACCTGTTACCCCAACAATGGATATTTATCTTGATGAAGAGCATAGGTTGTCTAGAGAAAAAGCCTTAGAAGTAGCAAAGAGAATTATTTTTACTAGAATTTCTGATTTAATTAATAAAGTGGATACTGACTATAGCGGTGTTTTGTCATTTAATTTTTCTGATAAGAAAATAACTGATAGGGGAACTAATATCAATGAAATACATGAAGTATTAAAAAGCTCCAAAAAGAGGTATGATGTCTCTGTTGATGAAAATAATCTAATAATAAAAATATCTCTGTCAGAAGAACCTGATGCTCAAACATTACTTACATTGAGAAACAAGTTATTGAATGCTAGAGTTAAAGGGGTTCCGGATATTGAACGAGTTACTATTGTAAAACAAAACGAAGAGTGGGTAATTCAAACTTCTGGATCAAATTTAGCCAAAGTAATTCTGGTAGAAGGGGTCGATTTGTCTCGAATTATTACAAATAATGTTTTTGAGATTTGGCAAACGTTGGGAATTGAAGCTGCTAGAACTGCACTTGTTAAAGAAATAACAAATACTTTGGAAGAACAGGGTCTGGAAGTTGATATAAGGCACATTATGTTGGTTGCAGATTTGATGACATCCAAAGGTTATCTTCAACAAATCGGTCGCCATGGTATTGCTGGAACAAAAACATCTGTATTAGCAAGAGCTGCATTTGAAATTACCGTTCCTACAATTGCAAGAGCTGCTCTTGAAGGACAAATTGAACCATTAAAAGGAGTTACTGAAAATGTTATAGTTGGAGCAACTGTACCTGTCGGCACTGGGATGATTGATCTATATATGAGTGTTAAGGAATAGATGTGGTATAGATGAACGAAAAAAAATTAAAAAAAATACTCAAAGATGCCATAACAAATAAGAAACTAAAAACAGGGGCTAAAGAGGTATTGCAATTTATAAAAGGGACTAATCTAATATTGATATCCACTTCTTTACCTGGACCTACAATGGATAAAGTTAAAAAACTGTCGGAAGAGAGTAATATTCCATTATATCAATATCCTGGCAATTCTGTTCTACTTGGTCGTTTGTGTAATTTGTCTTATAGAACAAGCGTTGTTTCTTTAAAAAATATCTCTGAAGAGGATGTAAATTCTGTTTTAAATAACTAATAATAACATTTACTTTTTCATTCGATATTTTAACTAATCTTTATTTTATTTTATTTTATTTAATTTATTTATATTTATAATAAATTTTTAATTATTAAAAAAATAGACTTAAATTTGACCTGGTAAAAGAGAATTGTTTATATTTGAATAAATTATTTTTGTGTTGTACAAGGTGTATATGTGTTGAGTGATAAAATTAAATTAACACCTGATGAATTCAGTTACCTGTCTTTATTTCAGACAATTACTACCGCGGTATCTAGAGATTGTATAATTGACGAAAAAATGGATCGAGTTATTTTTGTTGTGCACAAGGGTCAAATGGGAATGGCAATAGGTAAAGGTGGTTCTAATATTAAACAATTACAAAATGCAATAACAAAAAAGATCGAGTTAGTTGAATATTCTGAAAATCCTATTAATTTTATTAAAAATGTATTTAATTCTGATATGATTCAAGATGTAAAAATTAGTGAACGAATGGATGGTACAAAGAATGCTATTGTTGTTGTAGATATGAAGAAAAAAGGAATTATAGTTGGGAAGGATGGGAGAAATGTTGATAAAGCTCGAATTCTTGCAAAAAGATATTTTAATATAACAAATGTTTTAATTTTAAGTCCGGAACAATTAATTAAAAGTGAGAATATGTGATGTGTGTTGAGTAAATCTCCATTAGGATTATTTTCAGGTAGAGTTTTAAAATCAAAAAGAAAACGTCAAAGATGGTCTAACAAATATTATAAAAGAAGAATGTTAATGCTTGACAAAAAAGCTAATCCTTTAGAGGGTTCTCCTCAAGCAAGAGGTATTGTTCTGGAAAAAGTAGGTATAGAATCAAAACAACCTAATTCTGCAGTGAGAAAATGTGTTCGTGTTCAATTAATTAAAAATGGTAAATCCATAACAGCTTTTCTTCCGCGAGACGGTGCATTAAATTTTGTTGATGAACATGATGAAGTAATTTTGGAAGGCATTGGTGGTTCTATGGGTGGTGCTATGGGTGATATTCCTGGAGTAAGGTGGCAGGTTTTCAAGGTCAATGGTGTATCATTGAATCAATTAGTTTTAGGTAAAAAAGAGAAACCAAGGCGATAAAAATGAGTGGAAAAGAACAAATCAATATGTTATTGTTTAACAAATGGGATACTAGTGAAATATCTATTGAAGATGAAGGCCTAAAAAATGTTATTCTTATAAAACCTTTTATGACTATTCCTATAACTTTTGGTAGACATGAACATCAGCGTTTAAAAAAATCCGAGGTTCATATTATTGAACGCTTGGCAAATAAATTAATGCATTTTGGTAAAAGATATGCCAAAAATACTGGAAGAATGGGTGGAAAAAAAGCCCGAGTGATTAAAGTTGTAAAAACCGCTCTTGATATTATCTATTTGGAAACTGGTAAAAATCCTGTTGAATTATTAATTCGTGCAATAGAAAATACTGCTCCGAATGAAGATACTACTCGTATTGTATATGGTGGTGTAGTATACCATGTTTCTGTGGATGTTTCTCCATTACGAAGAGTTGACCTTGCTTTAAGATTTATAGCCGAGGGTGTACGAATTTCGTCATATTCTAATCCTCAAGCAATTGAAGAGGTATTGGCAAAAGAAATTATTTTAGCATCTACTAGCGATATGAATAGCTATGCAATAAAAAAGAAAAATGAGCAAGAAAGAATTGCAATGTCCTCAAGATAACGGATAGATACCTTTTTACTTTTTAAACCATCTTATTTTTCCGGGATATAAGGTTATTTTTTATGAGTGGTAAAGATGATTTTTTATTTAACAAGATTACTCTTTTAAAAACACCCTCTGGAAGAAAAATTTTAAAAAAAGGGATTCTTAAAGATAAAGGATACCTGCAATTTAAAAAATATGTTGATTTATCAAAAAAAGATTATAATGAGTTTGTTGGGCGTTTTCATAATGATATTTACAGTTTAATCAAAGCTGATTCTTTACCCATCATTACTCATGAAGAATTTATTAAAGAAATAAACGGTTCGGAAGATCTTAGACTTGAACCTAAAGATTTTGATATAATTAAAAATAAATTGATGGAAGATACTCAGCTTTCTGATCGAATAAAAAGAATACTGAATTCTAATTTTGTAAAAATGACTTTTCCTGTTTTTAATGCTCTATATGATGGTTATGTTGATTATAAAAAAGATCCTGATCTTCTTAAATTACGGAATTCTGTTGTTGATGGACATTTAATTGCAATAGATTTGAGTGAACCTATGGATAGAATTATCGATAAGGATGAAGATTTGGATTACCTTGATGATTACAAATTTTTAAATCCTTATATTTTACTCCTGGCAAAACAAAAGATTTCAAATGCAGGGAATGATGTTTATCGTGAATTTGAAAATGGTTTTAAAGATGCATTAGATGGACAACAACTTGATTATGAAATGAAAATTGGGATTAAAGATTTGACTTATGAAAACCTAGAAATAAGCTATAAAAAATATCGAGCAATACTGGGTACCGCTGGAAAAAATATGAGTCTGAATCAGAAACCACTTTCAGAAATTTACTATATTGGCATGGCGAAAGCTGCTGAGTGTGTTGGTTGCGGGAATGAAATTCAAGATGCTATTGTTACAAATGGTATTAAATCTCCGTCTTGGCCTCTATTTTATTCTATTACTACTGGAAATGTCAAAAAAGGCTTTAAATTAACTCTTGAAAAAAGTTATTCTTATCTATCTGAAGCTTATTCCGCTTTAAATATGCTTGATGATGAATTTGAAATTAAACCATTTCTACGATTTCTATTTTTAACTGTGAGTCATTATAATGAATTTTGGTATCATGAACTTTTATCTAACCGATTGGATCTTTTAACCAAATTTCAAAAAGATATTGATAAAAAAATCATTAAATCATGAAATTGTGATATAAATTATTATGTGGTCTGAAAAGTATAGATTTAAAAATATAGATCAATTTGTTGGAAATGAACAATCAAGATTAGATGTACTTAAATGGATCAAAAATTGGATAAAAGGAACAAAACCGCTTATAATGATTGGTCCTCCTGGTACCGGTAAAACATCTTTTATTACTTCTATGGCAAATTTTTTTAATTATGATCTTGTTGAATTAAATGCAAGTGACTTTCGAAATAAAGCAAATCTAGAATCTATAATAAATCCTTTATTAGGTAATTCTAGCATCTTTGGAAAGAAAATATTATTGTTTTTGGATGAAGTAGATGGAATCTCTGGAAGAGATGATTCTGGGGGGTTATCTTTTTTGATCTCTACTCTGAAGAATTCTACCATTCCTATCGTTATGGCTGCAAATTCAAAAAATTTAAAAATAAAAGAATTAATAAAAAATAGCAAAATGGTAGAATTTTGTCCTCTTTCTCCTTTTTCATGTTATCTTTTATTGCAAAATCTTCTTACCATTGAGAATAGGACTTTGGATTTGGATCAAAAATTAATGCTGATTGAAAAAAGCAATGGTGATGTTCGGACTTTGTTAAATCTTGTCCAATCTAAATTACAGGGTGAATTTGAGCCTTTTAAAAATATGGCTAAAAATCTATCTGTGGAAGATTGTGTTAATTTATTTTTTTCTGCAGAAAATATTTCTCAAGCAAAAAAGATCTTGATTCAATCTGATATTTTATATTTGTCGCCAAAATTTGGTTCTACTCCAGAAGAACGAATCAGGGATATAGTTTATGCAATGTATTCAAGTATTATCTCTAATGAAAGAAAAATATCTTTTGAGGATATGGCAAAAATATTGGATGGACTTTCCCAAGTTGATTTATATGTTAATAAAATATATAAAAATCGAAATTGGCATTTATTAAGATATGCTAATGATACCCTTATTTCAAAATTATTTGATGTTACACGGGGTTCGTCTATAAAATACAGTCAATATAATATTCCATTTCCATTAATAGGTTCTATATTTATTAGAGGTCAATCTACAAGAATGCTTGGAAAAATATTATCAAAAATATTTCATACTAGCTCGAGTGATATTGGAATGTTTTATTTTTTATCCCTAATAACTATTTTAAAAGATTTTGGCTATCGTAATCTTTTTTTTAATAGCCCTGAAGATGCTAAATTAAATGAAATAATACAAAAAGAGCAAGACCGATTAAAAAAAAGGTGATATGATGATTATACCCCTCCCATTTGTTAACTTGAAGCCAAAGTAATATTTTTATCTTTTTATTCTCTTTGATTTTTGTACTTGGATGAATAAAGACGATATTTTGTCAATTGATGATTGGATAAAAATATCTATAAAATTTAGCGGAGTTTGTTTAAATTGTAAAAAAAGACTAAATTCCGGAGATTATGGGTATTGGTCTAGAATTTCTAAATCTATTCTTCATGAATTATGCTATAATTCTTTGTTTTTTCAATCATCATCATCATCATCTGCTATCAAGGAATCAAGTGGTGTTGTTGGTGTTACTAGTGTGTTAGATAAAAGTAATAGTAAAACTATAAGTTTAGATGGCATTACGACTTCTCCTCCTCCTACCGCTTCTGGTGCTACTGATAATGGTATCAGTAATAGCAATAACAATATTAAAAAAAAAGGGAAGAAAATAAAATGTTTTATTTGTAATAAATATATAGATTTTAATAATGATTTTATTATATCCCTATTAAAATTAGGTGAAAAATACAATAGTAATCTTGATATTCTTTATTGTTACGATTGTCTTGAAAACTTTGATAACGATGTATATGAAAACTATAAAAAAAAGTTTCTGAGCCAAATTTGAGTTAATTAATATCTATTTACATCCTTATTAATTGTTAAATGAAAGAAAAGATTAAATGTCTAGAAAATTTTTAAAATTATGTTATTGTCAAGCGAATATGAATATGCTGTAAGTAGAACCTTGGCAGAAAAATTTCATAAATTACAAGAATTACAAAATAATGAAAAATCTTCTCAAGACAAAATAGATTTTTTAAAAATGGAGATAGAATCATTAGAATCGTTATATGAAAATTATAATTACGGTATGAATTATTTTAGACGTGCACAAGGCGGTAGAGAGGGTTTACGTGAAGTGCATGAGAAAGTATGAGTAATCATCATTTTTTGAATTATGAATGATCAAGTTTATCGGAAAGTCTATATTAAATAATATCCGGGACTAAGAACATATATATGCATGAGGAAAAACTAAAACAATTTTATGAACACAAACTAAGTGCTGAAGCTGGTGGAGGTGAAGATAAAATTGATTCCCAGCATTCTAAAGGAAAATTAACCGCTCGTGAAAGAATCAATCTTTTACTCGATCCCAATTCGTTTATTGAGATGGATAAATTTGTCACACATCGCAGTGACGATCCTGAATTAAAAAGATTTTATGGTGATGGGATTGTTACTGGCTTTGGAACTGTTAATGGTAGACAAGTTTTTGTGTATGTTTATGATTTTACTGTTTTAGGCGGATCATTAGGAGAAATGGCGGGAAAAAAGGTTTCTAAAGTCATGAATCATGCAATGAAAGTTGGATGCCCTGTTATTGGTATTCTTGATTCTGGGGGTGCCAGAATTCAAGAAGGTGTATCCAGTCTGGATGGTTATGGTGATATTTTTCTACAAAATTCTCTTGCATCAGGTGTTATCCCCCAAATAACTGCTAGTATAGGTCCATGTGCAGGAGGAGCTGTTTATTCTCCGGCTATGACTGATTTTGTTATAATGGTTGAAAATGTAGGTCAGATGTTTGTAACAGGGCCTGAAGTTGTTAAACAGGTTTTAAGTCAAGATGTAACATTCGAAGAATTGGGGGGCGCAAAAACTCATGCAACAAAATCCGGTGTAGCTCACTTTGTAGCTAAAGATGAAATTGATTGTATGGATAAAATTAAAGCACTATTATCATATTTGCCCCAAAATAATAAAGAAGAGCCATCCAAATTGGATGTAGAAGATGATCCGAATAGACTAGATCAAAATATCATTAATATTTTGCCAGAAAACCCCTATCATCCATATGATATCAAAGAAATAATTAAATCCGTGGTTGATGATGGGAAATTTTTTGAAGTTCATGAATTGTTTGCAGAAAATATAGTTGTTGGTTTTGCTAGAATGGGTGGGCGTTCCGTAGGTTTAATTGCAAATCAGCCATCATTTTTGGCAGGTGCTTTAGATATTCATTCATCGGTTAAAGCCGCTAGGTTTGTTCGTTTTTGTGATTGTTTTAATATTCCTATTATAACTCTCGTAGATACTCCTGGATATTTACCGGGGTCTGATCAAGAACACAATGGGATTATTCGACATGGAAGTAAACTGTTGTCTGCTTATTGTGAAGCAACAATTCCTAAAATCACCTGTATTATAGGAAAAGCATATGGTGGAGCGTATATTGCCATGGGTAGCAAGAATTTGGGAACTGATATTAATTATGCTTGGCCTACAGCTGAAATTGCTGTTTTGGGGCCTGAAGCTGCAATTACCATTATGCATAGAAAAAACCTTAAAAATTCAGCAGATGCAATAGAAATAAAGAAAAACCTAGCCAAAGAATATAGAATCAAATTTGCAAATCCATACATTGCTGCAGAAAGAGGCACCATTGATTTAGTTATAGATCCTATGGAAACCCGTCCTATGATTATAAATGCATTGAATGTCCTATCTAATAAAAAAGAACATCGTCCATGGAAGAAACATGGAAACATAAATCTATAGGTATAGGTTGATGTGTAAATGTCAAAACGAATCGATAGTTTATTAATTGCAAACAGGGGCGAAATTGCTTTACGGGTAATAAGAGCTTGTAAAGAGCTTGAAATTAAATCGGTATCAATTTTTTCAGATGAGGATGCGAGTTCATTACATGTCAAAAGATCCGATAAAACATATCATGTTGGGCCGGCATCCCCATCTAAAAGTTATTTAAATATGCATAAAATCTTGGAGATTGCAATATCAGCCGGTGTGGATGCCATCCATCCTGGTTATGGCTTTCTTTCTGAAAATGAAACCTTTGCTGAATTATGTGAAAAAAATAATATTATTTTTATAGGACCAGAGAGTCATGCAATGGAGTTAACAGGCGATAAAATGAAATGCAAAGAAGTCATGAAGAAAGCGGGTGTTCCAACAGTTCCTGGTAGTGATGGAGTTATTGAAGATGTCGAAAAAGCAGTAGAAATTGCAAATGAAGCACAATATCCTGTGTTATTAAAATCAGCATTCGGTGGAGGTGGAAGAGGAATTAGACTTGCTAACAATGAGAAACAGTTAAGACAAGAATTTGTGATGGCCTCTGCAGAATCAAATGCTGCATTCGGCAAATCTGCTCTTTTTGTTGAAAAATTTCTTGAAAAAATAAGGCATATAGAGTTTCAGCTAATTAGGGACTCTAGTGGTAATACTCGACATCTATTTGAAAGAGAATGTTCTATACAAAGAAGGCATCAAAAACTAATTGAAATGTCTCCATCTCCAATAATGACTGTAGAAAAAAGAAATGAAGTTGGAGAAATAGCAAAAAAAGCTGCTATAGCAGTTGATTATTTGAATGCTGGGACTGCGGAATTTTTATGTGACCCTCAAGGGAATTATTATTTTATTGAAATAAATTCTAGACTTCAGGTTGAACATCCGGTAACCGAATTGGTTACAGGAACGGACCTGGTAAAACTTCAAATTTCAATAGCAAATGGAGATGAGATAACCTTTAAACAAGAAGATTTGAAATTAAATGGTTGTGCCATTGAATGTCGAATAAATGCTGAAGACCCTCTTTATGACTTTGCCCCATCCGTTGGTAGGGTTCCATATTGTAATTTACCTTATGGGCCGGGAGTACGGGTTGATACTTATTTGTATCCTGGTTGTACAGTATCGGGATTTTATGATTCATTGGTGGCAAAGTTGATAACATGGGGTTCTTCATTTGATGAATCGAGAAGGCGAATGCGTAATGCATTGGATGAATTTATAATTGATGGGATAAATACCACTATTCCATTGTACAAGACCATAATGAATGAAAGTAATTTCATTAGTGGTGATTTATCCACGGATTACCTTGACCGATTTTCAATAATTGATAAGATGAATTATGAAATAAAAAATAAATTCAATGATAAAACAAAAATATTACCGGGTGTGGCTGCTGTATTACTTTATTCAGAATATGTAAAAAACAATCCTTCTTTTGCTGCTGCTGCTACTACTACAACAACCAGTACAAAAAATGTTAATCAACCTAATACAAATAACTGGAAATTTGGTGGTGTAAATAACTAATGGAGATAAAAGTGGATGGCCTTGAAAATATTTTTCATGGCGAGATTGTTAAATTTGATAAAAATAATAATTTGATTCTAAAGATTGATGAAAAAGAATATGATCTGAAATTAATCAATTTCAAAAGTAATGTAATTGAATTTATTTTTGATAATACCTTTTATGAAATAAAAGTTTTAGAATCCACCAGTACAGATTTAAAGATATTAATAAATGGAAACCCGTTAACATTGAAAAAACATTCACTGCTTACCGAGATCATTGAGAAATCAGCTAGTCGTCGTAGTGGTATTGGAGGTGGTCAATCATCTCAAAATTCTATTTCAAGCCAAATCCCTGGAAGGGTTATCTCTATTTCAATAAAAAAAGGCGATTCTGTTAAAAAAGGTGATAATGTCGTAGTTTTAGAATCTATGAAAATGCAGGTAGCTATAAAATCTCATAGAGATGGTGTTGTTAAAGAATTAAAGGTAAAGGAGGGTCAAAGCATCTCTAGAAATGATATTGTTGCAATTCTTGGGTAATCTTCCATATCATCAATCCTTTTTCATCTCACCTTCCTCCTCCTCCTCCACCTCCACACCTCTCCTTCCTTATTCACTCTGGCTACAACCCCTTCTTCCTACTCCTTATCTGTCAATGAGATGGATTATTCCATTTTTTTGTATTAAATTGGTGTACTCGAAAATCTTTTACTGCCTTTAAATATTTATAATTTAATTAAGCGTGATAGAAAACCAAGACATTATGACAAATTTATAAAATTAATTTAATTTAAATTAATTTAAATAATGTCCTTTTACCTGTTTGAAAAAAGATAGATGTAATTAATTTACTGTTTTTGTTTATAATTTATTTTTGGAAAAATTTCTCTTTTTAAAACATCTCTTTCTATTGATACTCTTCCAGGACCAGATATTAACAGGCTGATTACAATGGACAATAATAAAAGATCAACCTCAAAGCCACCTGGCCCAGAAAATCCGTGTGAGAATTTTATCACGAATGTTGTACTCATCATTTCTATTACAAACAAAATTGATGCTATTCTTGTTAGTAATCCAAGTAGCAATACAACTCCCCCTATTATTTCTAGTAAACTTATAGGTAAAGCAAGTTCTGGAGGAAGACCAAGTGATCCAAAAAAGCCCTGAGTTCCATGTACATTACTAAGTTTTGATAAACCATGTATTATAAATGCAATTCCTGCAATAATCCTTATAGGTAATGGTGCAAAAGAATGTATCCTTTCTAAACTCATTACTGTACTATTATTTCACCTCTTTTAAAAGGTGACTCTGTGTTGAACGATATCAATTCCCTATCTTTTTTTGTGTTGCTATATTATCTTGCTTTACAAAGGGTATAAGAAAGGTATTGGCCTGAGTATGAGTAATCGATATTTAAAATAGATTACTAAATATATTTATTAAATGATATTGATAATAATTAAAAATACGATCTAATATTTTATATTAAAAAAATATTTGCTAATGCACTTATTTCGAATACAGAATTGTGGTTAATTATTTCTAGCCCTAATGCATTACAAAGAAAAGAAGATTTTGTAAATGAACATTTTTTGGATTATGATATATCCTCAAGAATTCTAACCGTAAATTCCACCTTCAGAATGGTATCCGAAAGAAAATTGCATAAGAAGATTGAAATTCTAAAAAGTTCTATTGATTTGGAAAAAAAGACTGGGAACGAGCAGCTAAATTATAATACTAGATCTCCTAAATGGGCTGATGTATTTAGATATTATTTAAATTTAAAAGCATAAGATAGAATCAAATACTTACTTGAAGAATTAGAAAGTCAAACGGTAAAATCCACTAATGATGGTGAAATAGAAATGCGATTTGGTCCAAATGCGTTGGATTACATATCAGAATATTATAAAAAGAGGAATATTAAAATGAGTGAATTCTGGGAAAATTATTTTATTGACTATTGTAAAAGTTTTGATAATGCTGGGTCTATCTTAATAGGGAAAGCACTTCCACATAGCGAACCATACCAAAGAAAGTTCGATTTATCATTGTTCTCTCATGACATTATCATTGAAAAACTAAATAGATTTAATCAGATTGAGAATAAAGATTTGATTGAATTCTTGCAGAAAATAAAAAGATGCAAAAATAATATCAAATGATAGTATAGGACATGATATAAAAATCAAAGAAATATATGAGGAAATAGATTTAACTGACTTAGTCATAGAATTTCTTGGCAAACAGAATTTATCCCATATATATAAATAGTAGATTAAAAATTTTTAAAAATATTATGAATGGACTGCAATTCTCTATATCGTCTATAAATTTTATATGTAATTGTATACATTAGATAATATTGATATGAGTTTAATTATTTGGGATTTAACGAGAATATATTTACAAATTATCTGAAATTTGTATTATTTACATGAATTAAAAGAAAACATGGTAATTATAAATCCATATTTGGGTATAGAATCATTGAATTTGATTCGATCAGCTTAGGAATTTCTTTTGTATGACGAAATTGACAAAGAATACATCTAAATGTGATTCACTATATCGACTAAACCTTGCATAGATGCATATATGGATATTTCCTAAACTAAATTGTAAATAATGATGCATTATGTATGTATGGAGAAGAAACATTATCCAAGTTTTTAAAATCAAATTTGGGATCTTCTTTTTACTATTATAATTAAATCCGCAGCTAAATGTTCAATTGTTTATAAGATAGGAGCCATTTCTATGATATTTATTATTTCAACTGGACTATAGTCATAATTAAATCGATACGAGTAGATGACAACAACTCAACAACCATGATTATGCAATTAGGGGGTTATGATGAGAAAATGCTATCAAATCTATTGTAAGAGGTGATTTAATTGTATTGAGTTTAAATATATATTCAAGAGACTGGAGTTTAATTATTTTAAAGTAATGAAGTTATTTGGATATTTAAAATATAGACTTGATTAAAAATATATTAAAAATAATGTTGCAATTTTGTTAAGCAAAGGTGATAGGTGTAAAGTGCCGCATTTAAATTGTTATCTTTAAAAATCTAGTAATAATTTATTTGACTTTTTATATCTATATTGTCAATTTGAAATAATGTATAAAACTGTCCTTTTTATTGACGCCGGATATTTAGCAAAGATTTCAAAAAGCTTTGGACAGCCCAAAATAGATTTGCTCACCTTATCTGAAGTATTATGTAATGATGATGATAATAGATTGAGAACTTATTATTATTATTGCATGCCCTTTCAAAGCTCTCCTCCATTAATTGAGGAAAGTAATAGATATAAAAACGCAGAAAAGTTTGTAAAAAGTTTAACAAAACTTTCTAAATTTGAGGTAAGATTGGGAAGATTTCAAAAAATACAAACTGCGTCATCCATAGAATATATTCAAAAAGGTATAGATGTAATGTTGGCAGTTGACTTGGTTAAAATGAGCTGGAGCAAACAGATTGATAGAGCAATAATCCTTGCAGCAGATAGTGATTTTATATATGCAGTACAGACTGCAAAAGATGCTGGTGTATTAACCCAGTTATGTTATTCTGATATACATCCGGTAAATGATTCTATGTTAGATGTCTTTGATGAACGAATGATAATAACAGGTGATTTATTAAAACAATGTCTTTTGTCCAGTTCAAATTAATTAATTGTTAATTTATCTTTTATAACTATGATGAAACTTTAAAAATACAATAGAAACTAAATAGCTGGTTACCATGAAAAGAAAATAAAAGAAAGAAAGAATGAGAATATCTGAGTTTTGACAATAAAATGGTGATGGTTTTTTAATATGAAATGGTAAAAAAATGGGTAAAGGGAAGATGGCCGGGCAAGTTGCAAATGCAGGTCAATATCTTGTAGATGAATATATACAAAACGATACATTATCAATACAATATTGAGAAAATTTTATAATTCTGAAAAAGAGTTAAATGAATTACATTTTAAATTATTAGAATTATATTATAGATTTCATTCTCTCATTAAAATTATACATGATGATATAAAGACTACATTGATTGTAAATCTATCTATGATTGTATAAATACTAGCAAAAATATTCTGAACAATTAGAAACGATACTTATAAAAAATAGGATATTATAATTTTATTAAATATGTACTATTTATAACCTTGAAATTGATTTAATAATTTGTAGACCCTTGTATCATGAAAATTTTTCAGGGGCTAATACCATGCCTTTTCTTATGTTAAACATGGATTAATATTATGCTTATTCATTATTGATATTTTTGCTTTTTACTACTTTGGGTGTCAAATAATTGCCAATATCGTATCCCATTTCTCGGAGATATTTTAAGGATAATTTATAAACTATTTCATCATGGTCTGCTACTTCTAATATGTGATTCCATGAAATTTCATTATTTGATTGTATTTCTTTGGATAAAATTTGAGTATTCTTTTTTGCCTCAACTTTACAATCCTCAAAAGTTTTTCCATTCTTATAGGGTCGATTACTTGAATCACAAGATATTGGATTTTTCAATTATTATTTAGTACTTATGGAAGTTTAAAAAGCATTAAACATTTGAAATCCAATTTACACAATAGATTAAAGATATATTAAAGCAAAAGGGGGGTTTTTATTGTAAAGCGTATTATAAAAGACCTAAAGAAATAATTGATAGTTTTATAATAATAAACTATATTATTCTTCATAAAATACGATAAATCTTAGAGGATTATTACTACCACTAATAGGATTATCAGATAATTGAATATTTATTAATTTTCTATTTCCGGTTTCTAAAAAAGTATTAATTTCTTTTATTGCAGTATCTGTTATTACGGTATTAAAAATTTCCATTTTAATCATATTGTATTCCATGTTTCAATTTGTATTTAATTATTATGGATTATTGTAAATAAAATGTAAAAGTATAAGAATATTTAAGATTTATTATGGTAATGAGTATATTTTTTAAAAGGAACACAATATATTTTATAATCTTTGATCTTTAAATTTGAAATAAAAAAAGATAATCTTAGATTAAAAGATCATATCAAGAATTAATATCTTGATCTATATTACCAATTAGATAAAATATTAGTGGAGAAAATAGCCCTTAATTCATTAATTGATTCAGATATAAATAACCTTGTAATGATCTTCAAAGACTAATAAAGCAATCTGGTGTCCATCGGGCTTTGTTAATTTAACATTTCTTTATTATAGTTATACATAATAAGATTCAACCAGTGCTGTACAATTTTAGGTCACATTTTTTCTTCTACATGGAAAGTAATAATCAAAGCATTTCGTCCTATCTTTGATATATTGAATTGTCATTTCGATAATCCTTTTCTCAAACCAAGAATGAATATGGTGCCTTAATTTCAAAAAATTACATGCTTGTGGATACCCGGTAACTCCATCTGCTGTTGAAACCGGATATTCTCTATATCTTTTCACAAAATTTGATGGAAAATGTTCGACTACAAACATCTTTCGCTCTTTGGATATATTTATTTGAGGATTTCTCAGTCATCCTTCTAGTTATCTGAGGCTTGGTCATAATTCAATATCACTCATCTTTATCCCGAATCTCAGGTCACCAAGTTCCAAGCATGTATTTTATTGATTTTGGATTAGATTTATCCTTCTTACAGTTATAGTACACCATTAGCTGATACAATAAAAC
>JBDUES010000046.1:0-17760 GCA_040297625.1 Candidatus Nitrosocosmicus sp.
TATCTTTACAAGAAAACATCTTAGAATTACAGTTGGAGAATATACATATGGTCTACCACGTTTTCGTGGTAAACTGGGCCATGGTATACAACCTATCATATACAGAATGTTAAAAAGGGTGGATTCCTTTAATCTATCCAGAGCTAATCTTTGGAACAGTGTTAATCAAAATCATATCTCAAGGGTTAGCTTTAAGCTGTTATAACATGTATTAAAAATATATTTGAATTATGACCACGCCTCATATTATTAGATACCTCCTCGACCTTTACTGCTACATTTTGTTCTATAAGTCAAGTGTCATAGATAATGCCGTCATATTTTTTCTAAATTGATTGTCACTGTGTATAGATAATCAATATTTTATAAAAAAAATAACGACACAAACTTAGACACTTTACTTATCTGTATATGATTCAGTAGTTTTTGCAGCAGTATGATCATCTTGGTCCTCTTTTAATGGGGAGGTATCTGTATTATCCGGTGTCAATGGATTGGGAACCTCGTCAACAGGATTATTTCCATCATTTTTTTTCTAAAAAATTTGTATTGGAAGAAAAGTCATCCGAGCGCTTAAAGTATAGTAGCAGCAATTTTACTGCTACTTTTTTCTGCTACCTGTAACAGTGATTTTATACTGTAAATAGCATCTCTGAATACCAAAGATAAGTCAAATCTATTTGGGTTGGTATTCCACAGGTCATGAGGATAAAAAATAACCGTGCGGTTGGCATTGTTATTATATGTAATATACATGAAACTTTCCTCCTATTCCACGCCTTCTGTGGTAGTACTATTGTCATCATTCTTTTCTTCATTAGTCTGCACTTTATAGTCCATCTTTCCTATTGCCCTATCCATTTTAAAACTGGAATTTACCAAACCCTCTACTTCCAAATCTCGAGCACAGATGTCACAAAAAAATCCGGCTCTATTTATTAATGCCAATTCAAGATAGTATGTTGGAACATTATTGCAATGAAGACCTGCACAGGTTATTTTATATTCCGTTGTCTCGTGATGGATATTGTTGTTAGACGAATGTTTATGAGAAATCATAATTACTCTACGCCTCTAACAGCTGATACCTGTTGAAAGTTTCGACGCTCATCAACAGGCACCACTTTAACAATGTCCAAATATTGTGGCAAACTGATTTTTTCGTTATAAAAAATCAAATTTTCATTTAGAATATGTTCTCTGTCATTATCATCCCATTGTCTTCTCAATTTCATAAGACCCTTGATGAAAAATGCAAATACAGCATATTCCTTTTTGTTCTTTTTTAATATCGTTCTCATTAAAAGTTATAACTATAATTAGTAATAAAAGACTATTCATATCCAGAAAGACCTCAGTGCCTTTCAGTAAACTTTTATTGTATAATGATGTATATAAACCTTTTTAATTGATTTAGTGCTTACATAGTGCTTATATATAAGTTCTACAAATGACAGTATTTTCTGACGATCAATAAAAATCTATCTAAAATATTTAAGATTTTTGATCTGAATGTCGATACAAAAACCAAAATTGTGCTAAATGAGCATAATTTAAGGCGCTTGTATATATATCTATTGCTGTTTTTAATCAGAATTAAATACTAGTATATAAAGAAAATGGAAAATGGAAAAAAGATTACATTAACTTTATAAGATCGACTTTGATCATTAACTTTTCCAACTTACTCTCTATATCTTTCTTCAAATTCGCAATATTTTGGCTATTTTTCTCCTCCAAGTTCTTCTCTAATTCTAAAAATCTGCTTTCTTCATCCTGTTTAATTTGATCAAATGCCTCTGGAGTTAATGGATAACTACATTTAGAACAATACTTGTTTTCAACTGTATTAACAAGCTCACACCTAGGACAATTGGAAACGGTTGGTCTTTGCTTTTTTAATGGTTCTACAGAAATTCCATTGTATTCTAATATCTTGCTTTTTAGTTCATTGCCCATTCTCTTCTTTATATATCTAGAGCCCTGTTTTGAGTTCATGGACCACCTCACCTTCTTTTTTAGAGCATATTCTGGTAGATAATCCGAATCGGCTGTTATTGCAGAGTGTCTTATGCAATAGGGATTCCATTTTTTTGTTTTTAATAGAATTTCGAGTTTTGATTTTTCCTTATGGTCTGTAATTTCTCCATTTTCAAGCAATCGTTCAATTCGTTTTTTAAGGTGTTTCATAACTTCATTTATTTGGTCTAGTTTTATTGGCGAACCTGTTAAAAGATTGCAAATTAATCGAGCTTCTTGCTGATTTTTAAACGGATGCTCATTGAGCCAATCGCGCAAATATGGAAAAGAAAAAGTAAGTAGCAATGGACCGCTGCCAGTTTTTGATTGATGAGGGATTTCACCTTCACCGTACTTTGCATTTAGTCTTATATGCTTAATCTTCAATAAGGATATTTCATGAGGCCTTGCATCCAAATCCCATAGTAGAGCTAAAATCGCTTTATTTCTTTTAGCTGCTTCATATTTAATTATTGTAAATAATTCATCTCTGTCCAAATCTCTGTTTCTGAATATGGACTTGATCTCTTTGTTCTTTTGGATTTTATATTTATGAAGGACGGGGTTATCCAGCTATCATACGATTTTGCATCTAGACCTTTTTCTTTGGCATTATATAGCCATCTATAAAAGTACTTTATTCTCCACAAATAATCGTTCCATGTTGTTATCCATTTTTTATCTGGATCTGCATCTATCGTCTTTCTTTTTAAATCCAAATGTGTTATTATTTCCTCTTTACCCTGAATTTGATAAAAGGAAGTATCTGGTCCAAGATATTCTGCATACCTAAATATTACTTTTAGAAGGCCATTTTGATAACTTTCAGAGGTATCAATATTCCTTAAATATTTAAAAAATTCTTTTATCAGCTCTCTATTATCTTGATTTTTTACTTTTATGTCGATGTTGGTTATAGTGGTAGATAATCTAGCAGGCATTGATACTTCTCCTTCCTTTTGATACTAGGCTTGAAGAATTATTTGAACCCGTATGATTAACGGGCCCGATGGGCTTCGATCCCACGATTTGCGGTTCCGAAGACCGCCGCGATATCCTGACTACGCTACGGACCCTTTTCCTTTTAGTCTGTTTATTTTCTATACGCTTATATAATTTATGATTTTTTAAATATAAAATATTTTTGCTTTGTTACATGATTCGAAAAACAGTTAAAACTATGTTATATTTCTAAGAAATTGCACGAAATCATGACTATTTACTTTGCAAACATAATACTAAAACGATAATAAATAACGATTTACTGAATCATGCAACAAAGCAAAAATATTTTTATTTTTTTGGATATCTGTTGGAAAATTTATACCATTGCTTTTATCTATTGTTGATATCTTGCTGTTTTTAGTAAGATCATCATCCCCATATACTATGCTTATCCTTACCCATCTTTCTGACTTTGGTAAGAAAGATCTGGATCTGGACATAACTTTGATTATAATGGACGTTCTTTAACAGAGATTAGGAATCATCCTTTTATTGATGGATTTAGTTTATATTTCATAATTTTGAAACAATCTTTTGACCTTGAAGAAATCTCATTTCTAACTTGGAAAGAAAAGACATACTTTTTTAAGTAGATGGCAATAAGGATTAATATTTTTAAACCTGATTAAGGAAAATTGTGTTTTAAGGAATTAAAAATAATGAAAATTAGAAATAATTGGTTTAGTGGCAATTAACTTAAATATTCCTAAATAAATTGAAATATGGTGTTTTAATTTAGTATTCTGTAGAGTTTGTGGGAGTAATTTATCATCTAAAGACATACAATATTGTCCTAATTGTGGCAATTCAATTAATGATGGTATAATTACTGAACCTAAAACGAAAGGAAAGAAGAAAACATCCGTAAAAACAGGGATAGCTGTATCAGTTATTATAGTAGTTGTAATTGGAATTATGGGTGTTTTATATGCTAAAGGTTTAAACAATGAAAAACACCATGAGTTTTGTACAAATTGGTATAATCAAAATCAGAAAGCCAAACAACAAGTAGGCACTGAACTTTTAACTAGCGAAACAGAGAGAGCCCAGTTAAATGATCAAATAAATCAATATAATAAGGAATGTACATTTTAATAAATTACCAACAATCATTTTTATTTATGCCATTTTTTATTTATATACTTGGTTTAAGTGGGTGTAATGCTTTTGTTGGTTTAATACTAATTGTGTTTAGGATAAACAAAAAAGTACATAAACCATGGATAGTAGAAAAGCGGTGTGTTTTCTTCTATGAATAGAACATTTGTTGGAGGATATATGTTTGTTCACTAAAATTTGAAAATATGATAAAAGATTACTGCTAGAAGTATCTTTATATGACAAATTTATATCTTTAGATAATAAATAAATAATATGATATGACGATAAATTTGAGAATCATGTAATAGAGAACTTTTTGCATATATTATATTAATTCATACTTTAGAATTAGTAGGTTTAAAGTTGTACTTCTAAACTATTAAAAGTATTAAACTATGATAAAAAAATTATTAATTTATCAATAAATTATAGTAGCAAAATAAAATCGTATTTATGACTTGAAGAAGAATATGATGTTTTTCATATTCTTACTTTCTACCATATTTTCATTCCTTGTTGTTGGTTGTTTTACTTTGTAGTACCTTTGATTGGTTTTTTTCCAAAGTGGTCACCAGTTGTTGTTGGATCAATTGTTATGGCTATATTGCCCTTAGGAGATATTACTAAAGTAGTTAGAACATTGTTAACTGGTCCCGCTTTCAAAGTTATAGTGGTGGTGCCTTTATAGGTTGTACCGGTGGCATTAGTTATAGGATTGCCAGTCATATGAAAGTTGGATATGGTGTGATTATGTTTTCCTGACCCATCTATTTTTGTCATGCTAAATTGAGCATTGAAAGAAATATTGTTTGAATTTAAGCCTGTAGCATTCCATTCACCAACAATATTCCATGCTGGTTTATGGTCTGCACCATTTTTTACACTTGTAATAGTTCCCTGCTTATTAGATACACTCGATGATTGAGTGGGATTGGTTTGTGCATATATGACATTGACAGATGCTAAACCTATGGCCAGTAACAGGAATATCCCTATTGGGAGAACCTTATTTTTTGAAGATATTTTTGTTTTTATATGAAAAGGATACGGATTTGTTTTAGTATTAATCATCATTAGCATTATTACTTATATAACATATAAAAGCATATTTTTTGGATTATAAAACTATTAATGAAGTAACGTTATGTTTCTATACCATTTAGCAAAAGTACACTGAATAATTCCAGTTATCATACTAAAATTTACAACAAAAAGTCTCTACTGCTAAGAGGTATTTTCATTGTATGATTATTATTTTATAAATATTAATTTAGCAAACTTATACAAATTGGTATATCATTACAAACGTGCCTCTTTGCAATAGCCCCAATTATTCTTAGATAAAAGAAAAAGAGTTAGAGGATGGATATTGCGTATTTAATCAACGATGTACCGATTAAATTTAGTTAATAAATGGCCTGTAATTAAAGGATGTATTGTTATGAATCTTCAGATAAAAAATCCTCGGAATTAGGGTTTCAATAGAAAAGAAAAGATGTATTGTTACAAAACATCTTGATATTTTTAGGACATGTAGTAAAGCATCTTCTCCTCGCATTCTACTCTTTATAATACCAATGATGGTAGTAAATGATGTAACATCAGGGTTGCAAAATATATTTATCATCCTATTGCTTCTCTATTTAATTTAATTTAATTTAATTAAAAAGTGTTATAAAAAGAAACTTTGTATAAAGTTCTGAATAGAATACAGAGGAGGGCGTCTATTATAACAGAAAAATTATGCATATTACTAATCTTTTATGATAACTTTATTTTTACTGATGGTAGATAAGAATTAAATATTTTATTCCTATTATATTGAATTAAATATTTAAATGCGCTTTATCAATAATCCATTCTCTTACCGTTTCTTCTACCTTTATTATGGGATTTATATGTGATTGATGTCTTACATAACTTTGAAAAATACTATACAAGTCAATCAAGGAAATATTGATTATATCAAAGATACATTACGATTTTATTTGAATTATTTATTTATATTATATTAAAATACGAAATTAATAGATATAATCATTTAGAATCAGCTTTGATTCATATATTTATAGTAATATTTGTATTTCAATTAGTTATTTGGTAAAAATAAAGGTAAAGTATATAATTTGTTCTATTATCCAGATTTAGATGCATTTACTATGATATTAAATGTTCCTGTAAACCCTTGTTTATCCTTGGTTAGATTGAGCATTAAATGCTGGCCAGTGTTGCTTTGAATTAATCCATCCGTAGAAGGCCCTGTATAGATTCCATCCTGTTCATTTGTGATAGGAGGAAGTCCATGTTTACTGTATGGAAGCTGTGTATGTACCTGTTCATTTATAGAATTGTTGGAATAAATCTGAGATGTCCAATGGAAAGTTTCGTTCGGTCCATCGAACGTGCGGACCATTACATGTATATGAATAGCTCGGCCTTGGTACCATCCTGGATATACTGTGTTAAATTTGACAGTACCATTATTATCGGTTATTTGGTATCCACGAAGAAAACTCTTACCTTCTGTCCCAAGTTGTTGAATACCTGAATATACTCCTTGAGGATTTGCGTGCCAGATATCAACCTGCGCTCCACTCATAGGTATACAAGAAACACTAGTAGTGTTGTTGTTGGTATTGCTTTTATCATTTATTTTATAGATATGTATTACTAGATACAATGGGATACCTGATTGTATCGACCCGTTAGATGAGATGTCAGACCTGATATCGGATCGATTAGGCATACCGGAAACAAAATACGGACCTTCAGTCTGTTGAGGTGTACCTTCTACTTCTATTGGTGAAGGTGTTAGGGTACATATTTTGTTGGTTGATGAGACCATCTGATGGAGAGAGAGTTGGTTAGAAAAGGGAGGTGGAGGCGGTAAATATAGTGAAGATGATGCAGAAGGAGTCGGTGTTATAAAGTTTAAATTCTGCGCAAATGTGATAGACGGATCTATAAAATTACTAATAATTAATGACATGATTGCTAATAAAATTATTTTAGCTGATATGGCAATATTTTTTTTTATAGACATAAGTACCATAATTATATTTTTCAATGATATTTAAGGTATATTGAAATTGAATTCCATTTATTTAACTTCTCAAATTCGGTTAAATTGAAAAATATGGTTTTAATGCATAATTTGATACCTTGGAGATCTTTTTTTAAACATTTAGATAAGATAGTTAATATAATTTAAGAGAGGTCGATAGTTTTTTTAAAAAGAAGTATTTTGACTTTAAAATCTCCTTAATATATATATCCATCATTATAGATCTTGATATCACACGATCTGTATCAGAAAATTATTTATAATAATACGTTTCTTTAAACAAAGATTATGATGGAATGTTTCTTTTTAAAGGATTGACTTTAACTCGTGTTTCTATGACTGAAACTAAAACTGAAACTATTTAGCTGATTAACCAATTATTTACTTATAACCCTGGTATATCTAATTTTTGCAAAATTAATCAACAACAATGCTTATTATATAATAAATCTAAAATTTTGCATTGAAAATTCTAATCGTGTTATTGTTAGAGTGTGCTGTTTTTTCTTCAGCATCTTTTTATTCCTTTCAATCGGAATATCTTTATGCATATTCTTTGATTAACACTCCTATTAAGCATCTGATTGTAATAGTACAAGAAAACGTTGCATTTGACCATTACTTTGGAACTTATCCTAATGCCATGAATAAAGGTAATGATTCTAAATTTTTCGCAAATACTGACACTCATTCGATAAATGGTTTGAGCTTGTCCCTATCGAATAATAATCCTAACAATTACAATGGGGAAATCGCTAATCCCTATCGTATTAGTCCCACACAACTTAGGACATGCGATGTTTCCCATGCATATGCTGTTGAACAAAATGAAACAAATGGAGGACTAATGGATAATTTTGTTTCTTCAAGCCATCCTATTTCTTACGGAATAAATGGTCTTGTATGTAATCCAAAAGAGGTAATGGGATATTTTGATGGAAATGCAGTTACTGCACTGTGGAATTATGCTCAACATTATGCAATGAGTGACAACTATTATGGGTCTACTTTTGGTCCATCCACGCCAGGTCACATTAATCTTATATCTGGACAGACGCATGGTGCACTACCTTCTAATGCCAAACTTCCATCACAATCTGGATTCAAATATGATGCAGTGGTAAATGGTACTCTTATAGCAAATTTGGACCCTAAATTTGATGATTGTTCACGAAACAGTGGCATGTGGAAAAACAGTACCATAAGTATGGAAGGCAAAAACATTGGTGATCTATTAAATGAAAATAATATTACTTGGGGATGGTTCTCTGAAGGATTTATGCCGTCAACTAAAAATATGCATGGAACATGGATTTGTAATTCTGTTTTCCATTTTAGTAAAGGTGGCTCCAATTCTTCTGATTATTATCCTGATGTTGAACCCTTCCAATACTACAAATCTACTTCAAATCCCCACCATCTTCCACCATCTTCAATTGATAAAATAGGATATACCGATGTTGCAAATCATCAATATAATTTGAGTAGTTTTTGGATATCTGCACTATCTGGTAATTTACCGGCAGTAAGTTTCATCAAAGCAGGTACCTTTCAACAAGGTCATCCTATATCATCTGGTTCATTAGATGAACAGTATTTTCTGGTAAATACTATAAACAATATACAGAAATTGCCAGAATGGAATAGTACTGCAATCATTATTACTTATGACGATTCTGGTGGATGGTACGATCATGTAATGCCTCCTATCATAAGTCAATCAAATGATAAAGTAAATGATATGATTCTTGGCAAATATGGTTTATGTGGACATCCATCTAAAGATGCATTACAAGATCGTTGTGGATATGGACCGCGTATACCATTATTGATAGTATCCCCATATTCCAAATCAAACTTTGTAGATCATTCCTTAACTGATCAATCTTCAGTAATACGTTTTATAGAAGATAACTGGAATCTAGGAAAAATTGGTAATCAGTCATTTGATGCAATGGCAGGTACTTTGAACAATATGTTTGATTTCCATTTAAAGGGAAATGAAGCAAGCAAGTTAATTCTTGATCCTAATAGAGGTAACATGATAGTTCATTAATATTATTTTACTATTGTCAAATACCGCTTAAATGATTAGCGATTACAAAGACAACTATTAGGCTAAATCATGATGACTATACCATTTAGTAAAAGTACACAAACCATGAATTTTTAAAATATAGGGAAAAAATTTTCAATAAAGTTTGAACACATAAGCTAAATGGTATAGGCTGCCAACCCTATTTCTTTTAGTATATTATTTTTATACAAATTTTATAATTTATAGATGTGGCGATGTTGTCTAAATTTAAAATATCTTTTTAATTTGAATATGTGCTAAATAAGTTTACAAACTTTGTGATTATTTTTTATTTCGTTAACACTATAATTTGATTTAAAACACATATAGTTTTTCATTTATCCTATTGCTTTATTTTTTTTATTTATGTCGAATATTCCTTTATATCAAAAATAAAAATGGACTATTTTGTTGAAAGGACTATTTGACTTGATTTTTATGCAAGTTGAAATAATATCACATTCTTACAATATTAAAATTGTGATGTCTAAATAAGATGTAAAATTAAATATCAATTCTTTGAAAATTTTTTGTTAATTCTCTATTTATAACAAGTCTCTTTGTTGGTTATTATATGTGAGAGGCGTATTATAATACAACGGATTGATGGAAGCGAACATTTATTCATCGACTTGGAAAATAAAATAAGTATGGGTTATCTTATTATTCCGAGTTTTAAATTTAGTTTATAAAAGAATAATGTATTTTTTATTTGTATTAGTTAAATGAGCATTTTGTAGATATTTTTAATTATTACACGCTGATGCAATTAATACATCCCATGGAAAATTGATTATCCCTTTGTTATCTGTATATTTATCAGCAATTTCCTTTGAATCTCTTTTTATAGAGGAAATTATATCAGTTCCTTTTGATTCAATTAGATGGCGAATTGAATTTGCAGTAGAAGACATATAATCAGACCAATATTCTTCAAATGTGCCAGCTTGATAATGAAAAGTATATTTTTTAATTAGTATATTAGAAAAGCTAGCACTCTGTAATATGTCGTATAGATCCTTTGGACTACCCAATATGTGAACTGATGGGACTCCTTTTGGTCTAATATCTGGAATATACTTTAATATGGAATTCATTATGCAACTAAAATAAGGAACATGCTCTGAGGTGCCATGGACCGCTATAGATAATTTTCCGTCTTTTATCAAGAGTTTCTTTATCTCTTTAAGAACAGATAATATGTTGGGAAAGAACATTAAACCAAATTGACAGAAAATCTTGCTAAAAACTGATTTGCGAAATCCTAAATTTTCAGCATCCATTTCTATACATAAAGATTTAACAAAATAAGGAGATATTGATGATTTAGCAATTGAAAGAGCCGATCTTGAAATATCTACTCCAATCAAAATGCCTTTACTACTTCTATAAACATCAATATTATCTCCGATAAACCTAACTACCTCATTTAAAACTGCACCTGTTCCACAGGCTAAATCAAGTACAATATCGTTTGGATTTATATCCGCAGATTTTACTAATTCTATTGTTGATTTAAAAGGTCCGGTATAGGTGCTTGCCCAATTCTTATGATACAGTGGAGCAACAGTATTCCAATTTACTTTGGTGTTAATTTTATATTGAATTGGATCAAAAGTTGAATTTGACGTTGAATTATCCAAATATCTTTTTCTATGATAGATAGAAGAATATAATTATTTTAAAAAATAATGTTAACTTTTCATATCAATTATCAATTAATTCATTAGAAATTATATTTATTTCTTTATTATGATTATAATTACAAAAAACACAAAATAGTTCTGCGGTAATAATTAATGGATATGCATATATCTCTGTTTGTGTATAATTTGTATTTCTCTGTAATTGTTTTACTTTTATTTTTACTTTTCACTGGTATCCGGAAGCATGGTGTGATTGTATGTTGCATTAAAGTGAGTTTTTACGATTATGGATGAATTATATCATATTTTGGGATAAAAAACCGTGTTATATTAAGAAATTTTAGTTAAATTTACACCCTTGTACTTTTGAATTCCTATCATTCAAATGAATTCTGGGGGGAAGGCTAAATGAACCATGAAAATGTATGTTCCTACATCCTCTCTCTTTTTGTAAAAATTAGTCAATTTTACCTGGATACGTAATCAATTTATATATTGATTCTGGTTTTATCACTTCGCTTACGTTTAATGCAATGTTATTCTTATAATCAATTTCTCATAATTCGTTTTCATTACCGTTAGATATAACATATTCGAAATTAGTATCATTGTTTTCTTTTTCTAAATCCCATTCACTAAAAAAATAATGGTGATTGATCATTATTATATTTTATCAATATTAAATAAAAAAATATTAATTTTATTATTATTTTATTTTTATTTTAAAGTCAATCAGATTATTACTTTACTATATCTCAGTATCGGTGCAATTATCTTTGATTCATTATTAAATTAGTATTCCGGGATCCTGGTTTCAATCTGATGTTGTTTGTTATACTTTATATTTTACAATTTTAGTGCATTTATTTTAATAGAGTGGGGCCGCAGATATTGTATTAAATTTATTTAATGATTTAATGATTTAATGATTTATTGATTTATTGATTTATTGATTTATTGATTTATTGATTTATTGCAATTTTTTGCAAATCCTAACTTTGTTCTAATTGTAATATCTTTATTTTGTCTTTATATGTGATTGAGCAAAAGAGCCTGACGGCAACCATTAAAGGTAAAAATTAAGGTAAATATGTTTAGAAAAAAAGTTTTTGTTATTTGCAGGAAAATATTTTTTTATTGTTATTAAAGCAATAAAAAACAAAATATTTTATCGAGGTTTATTCTGCACATTTAGGTTATTATTTTTTTTTATATGTTCAGACAATTTTTTTATCGAATGAATTTCTTCTAATCTGTATAGTACTTTGTTGATGTAATCATTTGTTATAAATGATGGTGTAGGTATTTTTGATTCCTTAGGAAGAAGTGAATTTATTTTAAAAAATAATTTTATTTTACTGTTGGTATTTTCTTCGTAAATACATTTTTTTATCATATTTTTTATTATGGAAGAATCATAAATCATATACTTTCTTATATAACAAAGTATATATTCCTATTTCACGATAAATGAAATAGTTATTTTAAAATAGGATTGACTTATACTGACTAACATAATTTCATACTGTTCATATTAACCCATAAGTCAAGTTTGTAGGATGTCAAAGCATTTCTACAAAATCTATCAATATGTGAGCACAATAGCACGGGTAATTACCTTATGCTATACATATAATCTCATTAAGAGAATGATCTAGTAGAATGACTTGGCGAATTTATGTTAGGCAGTATAGATGAACTTTTATTCTTAATCTGGTAACTCGATAATTACTCTACATTGAATTTTATTTTTATGTTTATTCTTTAAATGGTTCTGTGCTAAATTACTATAATTCTCGAATATTTTTATTATTTAAATTTGCTTTGTTGCATGATTCCGTAAATCGTTTTTTATTACCGTTTTAATATTAATGAGATGATGTAAATAGTCATAATTTAATATGATTTTCTCGAGATATGCATAATTTTAACTGTTTTTCGAATCATGCAACAAAGCAATTTAAATTTATGAATAAATATTATTATTTTATAAAAATTAAAATATTTAAGCATTAATTTATAATTACAATGTAAAATGAACGAATCTAATTTTTCTTCACTAGATGAAATTCGTACAAATATTGATAAAATAGATAAAGAAATTGTTATTTTACTATCTAAGCGTGGAGACTGTGTAAAACAAGCAGCACGGTTTAAAACATCTGCTGCAAATGTTAAAGATTCACAAAGATTAGAACAAATTATTGAAAAAGTAACTGCATATGCTAAAGAGATAGGTTTTGATCCATTTACCATAGAAATAATATATAGAAATATGATTGAGGCGTTTATTCAATTAGAACTAAAAACCTATACTAATTTGAGAGAATCTGCTAATATCCTATAATGAATATGAATATTTTTCATCAATTCTCCTAATATGTATATATTAATCAAATAATGGGTTATGTAATTATTCATTCATTATATTGCTTTTTTTATCCTGTTGTAAATCTGATAAATACATACACATTTTTTTTATGACAGTTGGAATGATGTGCACTAGTGTTGGTATGACTAAAAGGACACATATTAGTTGATTGTGAGTTATTACTAGGCTATGATTATTACAATTTGGTGATAAATTATCTTTTGTATATTTGATAAAATACAAATATTAATTGTTTATTATATATATTAGAACTAAATAATTGATTAAAATATCTGAGAGGCTTGGCAGGGTAGAATATGCAATAAGGGATATTATTGTACACGCTAGGGAATATCAAAAAACCGGAAAGAAAATAATCTATTTGAATATTGGTGACCCAGTAGCTTTTGATTTCAAGACTCCTATGCATATAAAAAATGCTTTAATCGATGCATTAACTCATGATAATGATTATTATACTGATTCTGAGGGATGGCCTGATTTACGACAATCTATTGTTGAAAAAGAAAATGGCAAAAAAGGACTAGATCTTACTTCCGCAGATGTTTTGGTTACAAATGGTGTTTCCGAAGGATTGGATATGGTGATGGGTTCTATAGTAGAGGAAAACGATGAAATATTGCTTCCAGGACCTTATTATCCTCCATATTCCTCTTATGCTAAATTTTATGGGGCTAATATCCGTGAGTTTAAAATACTAAAAGATGGTACACCTGATATAGATGATATAAGGAAGAAAATAACTAATAAATCGCGAGCAATTTGTTTGATAAATCCAAGTAACCCTACAGGAGAAGTTTTTGATTTAAAAAGCTTGCAATCTATCATTGATATTGCTACAGAAAATGATCTTTATATCATTTGTGATGAAATATATGATGAAATAGTTTTTGATGAGGCTTTTTATGGGATTGGAAAAGTTGCTAAAGATGCTCCGGTAATTCTTCTTAATGGTTTTTCTAAGACTTATTCGATGACTGGATTGAGGTGTGGATATATATGCATGAATAATAGTTCTCGACAACTTGATTCCCTAAGACAGAATATTTTTAAACTGGCTAGAGTTCGAATTGCTTCAAACTTTCCAGTACAGATAGCTGCAAATGCTGCATTAAATGGTCCTCAAGATCATATTTATGAAATGGTACAAAAGCTGCAAAAAAGGCGGGATCTTGTATTCAAAAGACTAAATGAATTTAATGGTGTATATTGCAAAAAACCTAAAGGCGCGTTTTATTTATTTCCTGAAATCGATCTTCAAAATAAATGGAAAAGCGATTTAGAATTCGTAATCGACATGTTAAATTCGACAGGTGTTTTGACTGTTCATGGATCTGGATTTGGAACTAGTGGATCAAACCATTTTCGGGTTGTTTATCTACCTCAAGAGAATGTATTGGAAGAAGCGATGGATAAAATTGATCTCTTTATAAAAACAAAAAAAGCAAACTAATTTTGTTCTTTTAATTTACACATCGCTGGGGTAACTGTTTCTTTTTACTTTTCCAAAATAAATAAGAACGCCGCCTATTATCATCATCACTATTACAAATTTTTCATTTGTGATTGCTGAGTTAGTAAAATTATCCACAAAAAATTCTATTCCAAGCTCTGTAGATATAACGATGAGATTTCTAAAAAAAATGATAAATGCCATTACAATGAATAAAATTCCTAATGGAAACATCCACTCCTTTCGTCTGTTTCTAATTTTTCGGTCTATTTTATCAAAATCCATTATGAAATTATTTTTTTGTATTTAATAAGTTGTGTTATACTAATTTTATGCCTGGATGTTTAAGCTTATTTTGTTTTGATGCATTAAGTATCATTGGAGTTATTACTTCTGCTTGATAGGATAGAGATAAAGAACCAAGAAAAATAGGCCTAAGTCCTTCAATTTCATTTATTAAGCCATTGACTATCAATAAAGATTCTTTGTTATCAGTACAAACAAAAGTATCTGCATTTAAAGGTATTTTTAAATCCTTTAATTTTATTTCAGATATGGTGTGAAATGCAGATACAATTTTGGTACAATTTGGAAGATTTTCTTCAACCAAAACTGCAGCGGATTTTTTTCCTTCTTCAATTGGTATATAATAAAATCCCTTTTCATTTCTTCCCATAGGTACTATGGGGGAAATTACTGTGCAACTATCACTAATAATATTTGAAATATCTTTACATGTGCTAACTATATTTTCATAAGGAATTGAAAGAATTAATACATCGCTATCCTTAGAAATGGATATGTTGTCATTCCCTGAAATAGTTCCTTTGACTTTATCTGCAAAAATGTTTTTAATATTGTTAAAGTTCTCTTTTGCAGCTGTTTCTGCTTTTAGTTTATCCCTTGATCCTATTAAAACATCATGATTCAGGCACCATCTCTGTGCAAATCCCTCTCCCATACCTCCGGTTCCACCAATAATTCCAATTTTCATATTAACTGTGTAGAATAACTTGTTAGGTTTAAATATATTTAAACAAAAATTATAATACTTGGTTATTAGTTCAATCGTTTAATATTAATATAATTTTAATATTATCCTTGTTAAGTTATGTCGCTTATTATATTCATGAGACATGGTCAAGCCAACAATAATGTTAAAAAACTTTTGGTAGGTAGAAACCTTGAATCTCATTTAACGGATTTAGGAAGAGAACAAGTCAAAAATACCACCAATCAATTCTTGTCAGCTATTAATATCCATAAAATTTATTCTAGCCCGGTGATCAGGACTGTTGAAACTGCAGAAATTGTTTCTAATTTGATAGATGTACCTTTTGAAAAGGATGAACGATTATTTGAAATAGAACTAGGGAAACTTGTGGGTATGTATTATGAAGATTTAATAAATAAACATGGTAATCTTTTTGTAAAATTTTATGGTGATAATGATGATGAAAATTCTTTGTTAGAATTCGAAGTTGAATCATTTGGAGCAGTAAAAAAAAGAGTATCTGAATTATTACACGAAATAATAAAAAAACATAAAAATGAAAATGTTCTACTTGTTTCTCACTTGGATCCTATTAAAGCTGCTATTTCACTTGTAATGAATATAAAACCTTCTTCTGTATATAATATTCATATACCTAATGCGTCCCTGAATATTTTTAAGAATTATGATAGCGTTATTTCATTATGTGGTATAAATATAATGGATATGCGAAGGTTTATCTCTGATTATTAAATATTTTAATTATATTTGTAGTATTTAATCATAAAATAGTAATAATTAATTAACAAAAGCCTTAAATTAGATATAGATTTATCAAACCCCGAGGGTGAAAATACAGCATATGGCTTTTTCCTATCGTAATACATTGATAGTTTTAATTTTGAGTTCTATGGCTATAATTGGTATCCAAAGCTTACTTCAAATAGTTTATGCACAGCAGGATACTGGAATATCTGTTATCAGAAGAGTGGAGATCTGGGGTTTGTTTTATAGATTGATGATTGCTGCTTTTATGGTCGGCGCCGCTGTCCACGGTATTTGGATATACGTTACCTGGCGATTCAGAGAATCAAACAAGAGGTACAAGACCTATGATACTACTACTGCTGCCTCTGATACCAAAACTGGGGGTGGCCGATAACGGGTCATAGCACTACTGAATGGGCCTTTGTAGGTGTAGTCGTTGCCCTTTTGGTTTGGGTTGGTGCAGAATCATGGAGAGTCGAACACACATTGGAGTTTGCACCTCCTAATTCTGAAACCGTGCGAGTCATTGGTCAACAGTGGTTTTGGTCTTTTCAGCATGCAGACGGTACACAAGAGGTAAATGAAGTTCATTTAAAGGCAAATATACCTTATAGATTTGAAATAGTTTCAAATGACGTTATCCATGATTTTGCTGTTCCTGATTTTGCAATTCTTATGGATGCAGTACCGGGAAGAGTAAATTCGTTGTGGAATGTATTTGATAAGCCTGGGGAATATCTTATCGAATGTAGAGAGTATTGCGGTCAAGGACATCAAAATATGAGGGCAAAGTTGTTCGTCGAGCCTAGTAATGGCACAAATGCGGTCATACCCGCATTAAACAATGGTGCACAACAACAACCTTCAATATCTCAAGGTACTGGAATGGCCCAAATAGTACAACCTGGATCAAATGCTACAGTTACACATGGTACAGGAACAGAGAAACTAATTAAACCAGCAGATCTTACCCAAAGCAAATCAAATGCACCGTCAACATCTCCATCCAACGCGTCCTCAAGCGGTGGTGGAGCCGCAGCGGCTGGAGGTCCCTCTGTAGCATTAACAATACCATCTGGCGCTTCAACCGAGGGAAATCCATCATATAGTCCGACAACACTTACCGTTAAAAAGGGTGATGTAGTTACTGTAACAAATACCGATACAGCTCCACATACGGCAACAAATGGTGCAACACCTGATGATCCACAAAATGCTAAACTATTTGATACAAGTCTAAT
>JBDUES010000047.1:0-10775 GCA_040297625.1 Candidatus Nitrosocosmicus sp.
CAACAATTCAACACCACGTATACAACAACTAACATTATCAGGTCCATGCAATAACATTAACTTCCAAACCCAAGTAAATACAGGAAATATTGTTGCAGGACAGCAAGGTTCAAAAAACAATGCTAACCAAATTATTAAACAAAGTCAATCTAATACTCAAAATGCATGCACAACAACAAAAATAGAAAATCAGGTTATTAAAAATTATATTCATTCAAGCCCAGTTGTTCAAAAACAAATTTCGAAATCACCAACAAATGGACTAATTCAGCTTGATATTGAACAGATATGTATACAGATTGGCGATCAGGCTTGCATATCTGCAAATAGCAACTTCAAAATACTATTCATACAGACAACAAAAGATACTTTCGGTAACTGGATATTAAATGGCGAAGCACAGAACATTGCATCTAACCCCATTAACAATGTAAGAATAACATGGCACTTGTATGATTCTCAAGGAAATGTCATTGGCTTGACACAAGGGTTCCCTATACCTTCAAACTTGGGGACTGGACAAACAACAATATTTAATTTACAGGAAAGACCGTTAGATTTGACAGGCACTCCAAAATTCTATAGTGTTTCTTTTGACTTTTTAGGTTGAACAAACCATCTCTCCTTATTTTATTTTATTTCACTTTTCATTTTAATATAAATTATAATAAATGAGATACTTTATAATAAAAATTCATTTGTATTCTGTTTTGTACAGAATTAAAAATGACATTTTCAGTTACGAGTATAGATAATGTTATAGGGAATATTCACTAGTTTCACAGACTTTTATAATTTTTTTATACCGATTTATTTTTTAAAATATGTAAATATCACTATCAATTATAAAAAATGTTTGATGAGAATTTTTTAGCTGACAAAGATGAATGTTATCACGGGCAATAAAAAATACAGATAGTATACAATATAACTAGATATTATAATATATTTTATCATCAAAGAATTTAATATAATTATAATCATTAGTGAGCGTATATTTGTATAATAATTACAATTTATATTAATAAAACTTACGATTTAGATAACCAAATTATATACATTTACTAATTAATTTTTATGTATTTAGTATAAAGACATTCTAGATCATTAATTTAAATCATGTTAAACAAAACATATCGATGTCAAAATCAACAACAACAAAACATTCTAAAGAAGACCAAAAAAACTTGGGAAAAAAACTGGGCGAGGTATTAGGACTTGAAAGAGCAGCTCAAAAAGCAGTAGAAGAATTAATTTCAATGAAATTATTAAAATCAGATACAAAAGATGAAGCAAAGGAAATCCAAGATGAAGCAAAATCTCATGAGGAACAAATACAAGAAGTCATCACTAATCTATCTGAAGATAAAGATATAAAATTAGATAAAGATGAAGTTGAGGAGACAGCCAAAGAAACAGAAGAAAAAGCAACCAAAATGATGAAAATATATTTAGGAAAAGAGCCGGATACTTCCGAAGCCGTGGAATTTCTATGTTTAGCAGAGGGTGGAGAAGTAACTCATTATGAGGTATTGAGTTCGATTTGCAAAAAGTTTGATGTGAAAAAATTAACATCTACAGTTAGCTCTATCTTAAAAGAAGAGCAAGATCATTTGAAAAGATGTACAGAATTGGCAACAAAAGCAGTCTAAATATCATAAATATAATAAAATCCTGAAAATATAGACTTTAAATATTCTTTAAAGTCTATTCTTTTACTACAAAAGTGCTTTGTTGCATTATTATTTTAATCGTTATTTGTAAACGTTTTGTTGATAGAATTATAACGGAATCAGTGAAAATTTGATTATCATTGTCCTAAATGGAGTGTAGTTTTAACTGTTTTTTGAATCATGTAACAAAGCACTACAAAAGCAAACTATAATAAATCATTCAACCTCAAATATATTTTTGCAGAAGTTTAATTTCAATTTTTTTTTAACAAAGTAGATAAGTAGAAAATGATTAATCATTGATAGATTTAGATGGAAAGATAGGGAGGAAAGAGAAGAATAATCTCAACTATAATAAATTTAGAAACAAAAATATCTAACTATTTTCAATACTTAAATAATAACATAAATTATTAATTCCATGAAAATTTTAAAAACATTCAAGATAAACGATTCTCATGGCGATACAAAAAAACCATTATATGTAAAAATGCCTAAAGGTACACAGGTAATAGGATATCGAGACTTTACCGGAGATTCATTAATTTTTTGTTTAATAGAAGATTCTGAAAAAATGGATGAAATCCGTATTTTTAAATGGATATCTATTGATGATCTGGTTGATCCTAAATACACATGTATTGGCATAAGATCTCGACAAAATGTTTGTTTATTTGATACAAATGAAATTCAACCTCGCATCTAACTATAAAAAAACATTAACAATCCTATATCTATCTATCCATTAGAAAAGAGAAGATAAGATTTAATATGTCATATCCTATTTCTCAATAGAATTTAAAAGATAAAAGATTTTTTTAACTATCAAACACAACTAAGATTTTTTCTCCATCTGGATTATAGAAATATAGGAAAGAATTCGTCCTTTTTTTCTTATTAAGGGGCATTAACCCATATTCTAAATATAAATGCGTATAGATGAGATATATGTATGTGAACAAGGATACATCTTATGCTTTAGATTACCATGAAAAAACAAAACATTCAGAAATCAGTGTCATGACCTCAAGGCACCATTTAGATTGGAATAATCGTCCAGGTCCTTTTAAAATATATACCGAATTACCAGCAATAAAGCTTCCATCAGATTTTTCTACACCGTCTATGAATGCAATTTTGGCAATTAGTAGATTATTACCACAGAATAATCATTTTAACAATAATGATAATATTACCACCACTGAACAGAACATTAAAGATACCGATAATACTAATAATACTATTAGAACTAAAAATCTAACTTTAAAAGATATATCTTCAGTTCTATTCTTTTCAGGTGGAATCACCAGGGAAATTAAAAATGATAACAATACCCTGTATATGCGAGCTGCATCAGCTACTGGTGCACTTTATCCAATTGAAATGTACATAATTTGTAATGATATTTCTCCTAATTTAAAAGCAGGAATTTATCATTTCAATCCTGCGGAATTCAGCCTCACAAGTATTCGTAAAGGCGATTATAGGTCTCTATTAGCATCTATAACAGCAGCAGCAGCAGCAGATAATAAATACATATCAAATTCTCCTCTTACAATAATACTCACATCTTTTGCATGGAGAAATGCATGGAAATATCAAGACCGCTCATACAGACACTGGTTTTGGGATTCAGGAGTAATGGCTACTAATATTCTTGCAATAGCATCATCGTTTAATTTGGATGCCAGATTATTTATGGGATTTATAGATGATAAAGTCAATCAGCTTTTAGCACTAGAAAAAGAGAAAGAAGCATCAATAGCTTTGATAGCCATGAATAGTGATTCGATCAATAATTTTGATTCTGGAACCAATAATACAAAAACAGAAGAACAGATGTCAGATCTATCTTCTCTAAAAATTATTCCCCTATCAAGACAAGAAACACAATTTCCACTCATATGGAAAACTCATGAAAGCTCCAAACTTCACAATAGTAACGAGACAAAAGAATGGATAAATTCAGGGCTATCTCAAACATCTAGTTTTCTTTCTTTTAAAAAAGATTCAACATTATCATATAGGGAACAAGTATTGAGGAGATATGATTTACCAAATGAATATCAACTGTCCGATATTCCAAGCATAGGAGAAACAATATTAAGGCGAGGATCAACACGTAAATTTGCCAGATCATCGATATCCTTTTCAACTCTTTCAAGTATAATATACAATTCTACAAGGGGTATACCTATGGATTTTAAAAATGATCAGGAAACAATGAATGATATTTATTTAATTGCTAATAATGTTAAAGGTATAGATGCTGGCGGATATTATTATAACCGAATTCATAATTCACTAGATTTGATAAAAGATAAAGTTTCAAGGAATTTATCTGGGCATTTGTGTTTAAATCAACCTCTCTTTAGTGATGCAAGTGTAGTTTTATTCCTGATGTCCAATTTGAACAATATTGTCAAAACTTTAGGTAATAGAGGATATCGAGCATCTCAATTCGAAGCGGGCATCATTGCAGGAAAAATATATCTTTCAGCATATGCTCATGGAATAGGTGCATCAGGGTCGACATTTTATGATGATGCAGTAACAAATTTCTTTTCACCTCATTCAGAGAACAAAAATACAATGATAGCGGTAGGCATAGGCAATCCATCATATAAAGCTAGACCAGGAAAAATACTTCCAGTAAGACTAGAGAGAGAAAAGATGATGAGATAACAAAAAGGGTATAATAATCAATAACAAAGGTTTATCTCATTTCATCATATTATTTTGTATTATTAACTTATTTATAACATGATTTGGTATTTTATCAACATATGTTAAATATCTCCACTCGAGGTAAAAATAATTGAGTAGGAACTTTGATACCGGAACACTTGTTACCCTGAATGCAACAATAATCGGAGGGTTCCTAATCTTATTAACAATTTCTTCATTCTCACCTGCTGAATTCCCTAACCGTTCTATTTTTGTTTCCATTGCAGTTATAATAGTAATTTTATTTTCTATTGCATGTTTTTTTAGTCTACATGATAAAATTGAAAATGCCATAAAATTTAGCAAAATAGGGTTTGTATCAATTATTGCATTCATGGCATTCATAGGTGCAGTAAATATCATCAATATCATCGATCCTACAATATGGACCAAGGAACCAATTATAGCCAAAATAGCTAAAAACAATAGTACCGTAATCAACAATCACGAGAACATAAATAGCAATAACAACCTGTCATATAAGAAAATTTGATGTGTATTATACAATCCACAATTTAGATAGTTTCGAGATACTTTGGTGTATTATTTAGTGAACCGTTTTTTGTTATTTGATAACGTATTAGTATCATAAAGGGAGAGGGAGAGTGAGAGAGGAAGTTAAATGGTCACAATTTAATACCATGTGCTAAACTATTGCACAAATATACTTTTAACTTTTTCTCAAATCAGGCAAAAAAGCAGTTTCTCGCAAAAAAACAACAAGAGATATCTTTTGATAATACATCTAGTTATAAATCATACATTTTAAAAAAAGCACAATCTTTAACAGTGTGAAAGATTACTCGATTATCAACTCTAAGAGGGTTCTGAATGTCACAAGTCATCTATAAATTTAAATATTTTCAATGTTAGAAAAAATTATGGCAAGGCTTGTAAAAAAAGAAGATAGAGGGCCTATGGAAGTAAAAGTAGAAAATGGTAGTAGATGGATATGTATGTGCGGTTTAAGCAAAAATTCACCATTCTGCGACGGCAATCATAAAAAAACAGCTGATGAAGAAGAAGGAAAAGTCTATCAATATCATCCCGATGGAACCAGAACAGAAATGCAATAAAAAATTCTTGCTAAATCAGTGATTTTTATTTTTTCCAAATCACAAGATAAAAAACATTATTCGGGTTTTCATATAAACACCCATTTTCTCCGGTGTTTTCCCAATTCTATTTATTTTTATTTTTGTGTTATAACTAAAGCCATTTAACTATAAAATATAATTCCTAAAAAATGTATCAAAATACAAATCTACATTATCTATTTATCCTTATCCATATTAGAAGCATTTTGATCTGTTTTTGCCATAATGACTTCCGTAATCCACTCACATTCGACATTTACTTTATCATGATGTTTGATAACAGACTCTGTATCAGGAGCATCTAAAAGGCAAAAACACACACCCGCTTCTTTATTATAGAACAGATTTACATGACTAACACCATATTCATCCATCGGTGCACCAACTAACTCACGTAGATTCTCTTCTTTAAATGGAACTTTGTGAACATCAAGAAAAATAGGCATCACCATGTTATTAAAATTATAAAATATAAAACTTTCTGTATTTTTGATATTTAGATATATTTCATCAACATCCAAAAACAGCAATCCTTTATATTTCTACAATACATCAATTCAATGCAATCTATTGACTTCTTCAATAAATGGAAATGTTGAGAGCATAAAAATAGCGTATACATATGCAGACGCTATAAATATCATCTCAACGACAATTTCCAATACTGAAAAATCATTAGATTGTATTTTTGATAACAGGTGGTTGATTGTTCAAATCGATAATACAGTGTTATTAAATTTAATTATCAAATTGAAACATAAAGGTATAACTTCAAGATTCGTCACAAAATTTACAAAAGATAACATATCCTATTGTAAAAAAATTATGAAATATTCCGAACTAAAACATTCAGATAAAGTTATAGGATATTTAGGTGTGAGTGATAGCCGTCATTTTTTTAATTATATAGCACCGGAAAAGATCAAAGAAGATAATGTAGAAGACATTAAAGACAATTCTCAGCCTGAAATACATCTTATAAAAATAAATAATCAATCTTTTGTAACAGAACAACAATTTCTATTTGATAATTTATGGAATCATTCCACTATCGCAAGGGAGAAAATTACAGAAATAGAACGAAAAGTAGTAGAAAACATTATTTCAAATAAAACTATTGAAGACAAAGAGGAAATAATACAAACCCTTTGCAAGATAATAGAATCTGCCATAGATCAAATCTTGGTCTTATTTCCAAACGCTAGTTCTTTTTGGGATATGTATAATGAAGGAATAATAACAACAATTCAAAATGCCATAAATCGAGATGTAACGGTTAAAATTTTAATTCACATTAACGATAATGATGAAACAAATAAAGAAACTATCCGACAAAAACTAAAGTATGAGAAAAAAGAGCTTGAAATTAATACAAATTTTTTCTCAAAACAGCTTCAACAACAATATGTTCTATTTATAGTCGATGAAGCAATGTCCGCAACGATTGAATCAAAATTCCATAAAAACGATGAACCACCATCTTCAAGAATCAACGCGTCATCTACCTTCTCAAAAAATGTTTTGCAGATATCTTCGTCGGTATCAATGTTTGACATATTATGGATACAATCAGACTATGAAAAACAAAGTAAGCTAAAACAAACATATTTTCAAATGTTTAAAGGATTCAAGCTCAAAAATGAAACCTATAAACGCAAATGGGCATTTGAACAACATGATGATAATAAAAAGAATTAATTTTTGTACAGATAATGACATCCATCAAAAATTAATATTCATAGTGAATAATTTAATTTTCAATATTAATAAATAAATAATTATATAAAAGATAGATAAAAATATTTATTGATATCATATTTGTAAAATAAATAAATCCATAACAATAAAATTGATTTAAAGATATAGGTTTCAACCATTACACAATCAAAAAGAAAGATTGATTGATTTTAATAGCCATATAAAGTGTATTACAAAATAAAAAAATAAATATCAAGAATTACCGAATATAATTTTTATACAAATAATATCTTATTTATTAAATTGCAGAAAAGTATTCTACCGCTACTATAACCTAATAATGATAATTTTGTATAGAAAGAGCATAATTTTTTATATTAATGAAAAAACTTGAATGGTTTATTTGAATTTCCAATTCTATCATTGTACAAAGAATATACTTTAATTATTTGATTGTGTTTAATTTTATAATCTCCAATGTAATGAATTAGATCATTATACTTATCGTCGATAACAAACAATGTATGTGCTAATTCCCCTTCTAATAAAATATGACCATCATCACCTAAATCCATTACCCGTCTAGCAAGAATTATACCAGGTCCCCATACATTCAAATTATCATTTAAATCCTTTACTAAAAAAACATGTCCTGACCCAATCCCAATACGTACTTTAACGGTCGAGTCACTATCGATACTAGAATTATAAGTTTTCAACATGTTTTGTAATTCCATACTTAACTCTAATGGAAGTTTTGGATCAGACGTAAAACCAATAGCCATTCCATCGCCTGTTGATAATACTTTTTTATCCCTCTCCTTTTTATAGGAACTGCAAGATGAAATCAAATTATTCAAGATGTGAATTTTTTCAATTTGTCTTTTAACTGATAATGAGGGATCTGACAACCCGACAATATCAATAAAAAAAAAGGTTGCATGAAGAATGCCTGAAGATCCTATTTCGGATATTTGGGAATCGCCATAAAAGCTAATTAATTTCATATATACATTTAAATGCTCTTTATGAAAGGCAAGGTCTGAATAAAATACAGGGCTTTCTTTAACGGGTTCCTTACAAATATTACAAATTAACTGTATTTCGCGATTAAAGAAACTAATATGACCATCCTCGTCTATTTCAAATTTAATCCAATGTAAATTTGGATTTCTCCCAATCAAAGAATTTATTTTTATATGTCTTGAAAATGAATCTTGTGTAATGGGCGTTATTTTAGTTTCCATGATACCATCAAATAAATGCAAGATTTTATTATACAGAATAATTGAATCGCCATCAGAATTATCAATTATAAAAATTGAAATTATTTCTTTATCCTTCAAGAGAAAACTTAGGTCTGTAACGAATTTTACTATATCTTGCATATCAAAATATGTTAATAAATTTGTCAAGGAATTCATTATAAAGCAAATTGATTGATTGATATGTGAGTCAATTAATTCTTTAATTTTTAAATATGAAAGATTTAGTTTTCCATCTTTCAAATTATCAGTTAGAGTAACCTGGTTGATAAGATAGGGATTAATTAACTTTGAATTTTTTTCAATATATGTAGTTTTAGATGAAAATAAATTGTTGTATTGTTTTTCAGTAAAGCTTGAACTAACATAAATACAGAAACTATTATCATTTATCGCATTTATGAACAAATTATTACAATAAGAAGATTTTCCAGAAAATTTTGGTCCAGCCAATAAAAAAATTCCTGAATGAGGTAACTTGAGGTCGTTAAATATATATTCATTACCTGGAAAATACTTCAATTACAGGAAATTATAATAAATATATCTTTTTATCTTTATTGTATAATTATCCAAAATTTGGACTGTAGTTTCCACTGCATACTTTTTAAATTTATTTTTGTATAAAGTATTAGAATAAATGATTGTTTTTATAAATATATGAGGCTTGGTCATAATTCAAAATCACTCGTCTTTATCCAGAATTCCATGTCAGCCAGTCCCAAGCATATATTTTATTGATTTTGGATTGGTATTTTTCGTTTTACAGTTATAGTATACCATTAGCTGATAGAGTAAGACCGATAATAATACAATTGCGGACACCGTATGAAATTCTCGTGCTGGCAACGGGTCTATTCTAAATATAGATTTAATGTGCTCTATCAACGGCTCAATAGATATTCTTCTTCGGCTATAGATAGCCTGTTGACCCAATACCGATTCATAAAAGCATACAAGCTCAAGCCTCTTTTTGAAAGTACTTTTGTATCTTTCTACCGGACAAATGAGGTCTATACCTAATGTCTTTTTGCTATATTCATACAATTTCTTATCATCATATCCAGGGTCAGCTATCATGTACAATAGATATGGTAAAGAGAATACCGAAGAAGAAGATGTTAAAGGGATGTACATCCTATTATCTGAAACATTAGCAGTAGTTACATCGGCTGTTAGAGGTACTACAAGCTCATCTATTGCTGTTGTACATGTTAGATGTAGTTTATATCCAAATATCCATCCCTTGGTATGGCTATAACCCCATCTTGCATCTGTATCGATGCCAGGGCATGGTACTATACCTTTTTTCATTGATGATTTATGCCATACACTACCTTTTGCTTTTAGCAAGGTACTGTCTATTGCTGTTATAGAAGAGTCAACCAATCCTTCTATAACAAAGAGATATCCCATTGGTGATATTCTTTCTTTTATATCAGTAGACATTGTCTTCAATCGCCGGTCAAATGTACGTCGATGGGGTATTGTTACAAGACCGCATGCTACTGCTAGTTTACGGTTATAATAACAATCTAGTTTCAGAAAAGTGTGCAAAGCATTGTTGGAATCGATTCTAAACCATATCCTTACAATAAAACATCTTAGAATTACAGTTGGAGAATATACATATGGTCTACCACGTTTTCGTGGTGCAATAGGCCATGGTATACAACCTATCATATACAGAATGTTAAAAAGGATGGATTCCTTTAATCTATCCAGAGCTAATCTTTGGAACAGTGTTAATCAAAATCATATTCCAGAGGTTAGCTTTAAGCTGTTGAATAATATATCAAAAGATAATTTGAATTATGACCAAGCCTCAAATATATTTACATTGATGCAAATCATATAAACATATACACCTAGAATAATTAAATATCCATATTAATCAATATAAATAAATCCCATATTCATTCAGGCTCTATAAAGTTAAGAGACTACGGCTTCCCTGTTATAATGATCTACAAAAAAACGGAACCAATATTGTATGTGCTTTAGGTTGCACTTCTTTTTTCTGCATGGAAAATAGTCATCGAAACATTCATTGTTCTATCCTTGACATATTGAATAGTTCTTTCTATGATACTTTTCTCATAAGATGAATGAAGATGATAATCTAATTTCAGAAACTTGCAAGCTTGTGGATACCAGGTTCCACCATCTGTTGAAACCGTATGTTTGCCATATTCCTCTCTGCAAGGTTAGATAGGAAATGCTCGGCTGCTACAAACATATTTTTCTCTTTTGATATATTAAATCCAAGAATTTATTTATTTGTTGGTTCTATGGCAATCCAAAGCCAAATGAAT
>JBDUES010000048.1:0-13160 GCA_040297625.1 Candidatus Nitrosocosmicus sp.
CTATAAAATTCTTGTATTGTAATGCCGGTGAACGATTTGAAAAGTATTGGTTTTTTGGATAACCTCTCGTATGAAAGCAAAAAGAGAACCGGATGATGATAAACTAACGATCATAAAGCTGTTTGCAATTAATTATGCAAGAGATCTAATATACTATTAACAATGAACCTACAGCATTGGTGTGAATTAGACGAGCTTATCTATATTTCACAAACAGACGAAGAGTACAAGCAATATGCAGGCCTTGAGTATAATGAAAAACTAATAGAACAGATTGCACAGATAAAAATAAAAAACTCTAATATCTTAATCATTTTTTTTTTCTGGCTGATTAGTTAATTTTTGTTGTTGTTGTATTTATTTTAATTTAATTTATTTGAATTAAATGTTTGTTAAAATATGTGACAAAATTTTATAATATTATTATATTAAATCTCTTTCTAAGAATATGGCCAGGTTTTAGTTTAATTTTTGAATTTTTTTTTGTTCCGACATGTTTTGATGTATATCGTCAGTGCAAGTATCAAATATTTTTATTATTGATCTTTATTTTTATGCTTAAATTAATTGAGAAAACAAACATACATTAGTATCAATATAATGTGAACATACTTTTAGTAAATATTTTTCAGATACCTTATTATCAATATACACAATCAATTTAAATTTCTATCATTGTCCTTTATTAATACAATGGTATCAAACCAAGATAAAAATACTTTAGTAAAGAGACAGTTTACTATTAGATACCAAGCCGAAGAAGAAGAAAATGGTGGTGGATTCAGCGGCCAATGTCTTGAATTACCTGGTGCAATTAGCCAAGGGGAAACTATCGAAGATTTAATAGAAAATATGAAAGATGCAATTAGTTTAATTTTAGAATCTATCAAAGAAGAGGCAGATCTAAAAGATAAAAAATCGCTAGTTATTGAAGTTGGAACGAATCATTGAATTTTTTTATTTGAACTTTCTTTGAGTTTAAAAAACAAGAACCATAATCAAATAACTAAAGTATTGATTAAACATTATGGTTTTACTGTAGAACGACAAAGTGGTAGTCATATTCAATTAAAACATAAAGATGGTTGAAGAAGAGTTACTGTTCCAAGACACAACCCAATTAAAATTGGTGTGATAAAATCATTAATTGAACAGGTTAAAACTTCACAAGAAGAGTTATTAAAATATTTAGAATAATTCAAAGTAAATTTTTAGAAAAATGATTTTTAAATGGATAAACTAGATCATAAATAATAAAAAATTCTATAATCCATACTTATAAAGTATTTCTAGCAACTTAAATGTAAATTTTTTATATTGAAATTTGTTAATTCCTATACTGTTTTAATGGTCTTCTTATATTACCATTACTTCTTTCTCCATCTTTGCTTTTTGTTGATAACCGTTGTATCTTATGTTTTCATATCTTTTTGTTATTTCTTTATCGTAAATGTCATCAAATTCTTTTACTGTAAGGTCAGTGAACGATTTAAAAAGTAATGGTTGTTTGGATAACCTCTCGTATGAAAGCAAAGAGGGAACAGGGTAATGAGGACCTGATGGTCATAAAGTTGTTTGCAAGTAATTATGCAAGAGATCTAATATGTTCCAACAGATATAATGTTCAAAACCAATTATAATATTCTACTTCTTTTGTTTCATTTTATGGTTATGAAAAAGGTAATAATCACGTAGTACAGATAACTCTTCATCCCAATGATAAAAGTCTTCGAGTTCAGAAAGTAGGATTTTGCAGATTATAAATTCGGTGAAAAAAATACTTGTTACAGGGTGGGCATTTGGTGGATTCATCATTTACAATTGATTTAAATTTGGTTATCGTTTAGATTGGTTTTCTCTTCTATTTTGTTTTTTGAAGGACATTGTGCATTGATACAGAATTGCCATTGATACCTTTTCCTCTGATTGTATCCGGTTCCTGAAACAATAGGCCATTTGCAAGTTCCACATAACTTGTTTATACCTTTTATTGTACCATTTTGCGGCAGTGGTGCGGTTACATTGCATTTGTTGGTTGAAAAAAGAGAACAACCTGCAAACCTTTTTTTGGTCTTGATTGCTTTTTTTATTATCAAACTTCCTTTCCTACAGACAGGACAGCTTCCTAAAATTGTAATTTTGGAAGGATGATTTTTCTCTTCGCCTCCTGTTACCAGAGCCTTACCTAATTGTATACCAATCTCTTTTTCATTTTGTTCAAAAAATATTATAGATTTTTTTAACTCTTCTTTGGCGTCATTAACTACTGTTGTACTTGTAGATGAGCCTGTTTCGATTTGTTCTAAATTTTCTTCCATCGATCTTGTCATTTCAATAGAAACTATATTGGGAACATATTTGCGCAGCAAATTTATTACTGCAATACCTAGATCGGTTGGCCTTATGCCCGGGCTGTTGTCGATAGCAGCAGCAGTGGTGTGGGCTTTTGTTTTACCCGGATTTTTTGAGGTGTTTGAATCTGCTGATGTGGCGGCAATGGTAGTTGTAGAAGTGGTATGAGATGAATAAGAAGATAGAGGAGAGGAGGAGGAAGAGGCTATGGAGGATGGAGGGCGAGAAACTACCAAAGTTAAGTTATTGCTACTGCCTGCAGAACGATTATCTTGATGATTGGAAATGTTTTGATTTTGTTGTGATGTCCTAACATAATTGGTTATATAGTTTCGTTTATAGAGTGTGTTTATTATTTCGGCTCTTGTTGCTTTTGTACCAATTTTTTCTTTTTCCATTTTTTGTAATAAACTAGCTTGATTGTATCTAGGTGGAGGTTGTGTTTGCTTTTCTATTAGTTTGATGTCGATGTTTTTTACTATATCGTTCTTGTTTATCTGAGGTAAAATATGTTGGGTTATAAAATGAGATGTATCAGAATATGGCCTGTATAGCGCAATCCATCCTTCGACCAGTATCTTTTTTTCTTCAGCTTTGAAAATGTATTTGTCCTTTACGGTTATGGTGACTGTAATGTTTTGAGTTGAGCCGTTGTCTCCAAATGTGGAAAAAAACCTCCTTGTTACAAGATCAAATAATTTCATCTCCGATTCTTCAAGGCTTTGCTTTGGTTTTTCTCCTGTAGGATAAATTGCAGGGTGTGCAGGATCGATCTGTCTTCCTTCATTAGGTTCCAGTGTGTTTTTTGATAGCAATGAAGCAGATATGTTTGAATATGATTGTACATTGATTTTATCACGTTTGATATTGATGTTTTTGTTTTGTATTGAGGAATTGATACTTGCCAAGATTGTAATGATTTTTTTGTAGTTAATTGAAGGTGGCAGTTTCTGACTTGATGTTCTTGGATAAGATATTAGTGCAGTCAAATACAGTTTTTCAGCTAGTGCAAGCGTATATCGTGGTGGAAATTTGAATACTCTGTGGGCTTCATATTGAAGATCACCAAGGTTAAAAGGATGTGGTGGCCTTAATGGTGTTTTTTGATTGTTAATGTCTGTTATTTTCCCAAATTGATTTTTGCAGACCTCTATAACTGTAAGGGCAACGGCTTTTGAGTCGATTTTTTGAGGATGATAAAAGGCCTTGATTATCTGCTGCTGCTTGTTTTTTTCAAAATCTGCTGCAATATTCCAGTATGGTATGGGAATATGATTCGATATTTCCTGTTCTCTATCTACTACAAAAGCAAGAGTGGGACCTTGAACCCTTCCGATAGATAAGTTGGAATATTTTTTTCCTTTCGGAGGGTATTCTTTGGTAGAGTTTGAAAGTGCTCTTGAAAGGTTTATTCCAAATATGAAATCAATCATATGCCGGGAAAGTCCTGCATCTGCCAATTTTTTGTTGGGTTTTAACAGATTATCAAATGATTTCCTTATTTCTTCATTTGTAAGGGTGGAGAATTTTGCTCTCTGTGATTTAAGGTATTTGTTCTGACAGGCAATTTCTAAAATATTGTAGGCTATTACTTCGCCTTCTTGGTCATAATCGCATGCATTAATAAAACCCGAGGCATTTTTGGATAGGTGTGATATTTCTTTTATTATTTTATCGATTTTAAAAGAAAGGGATTTGAATTTGGAGTCCTGTGTCTTTTTTTGTGAAAGGGGAATCCAATGTGGATCTAATATAGGATATATTTTACTATTGGATAGCGAATCTGATAGCCCATATAAATGTCCAAGAGCGAAAGATACAATGTATTTATGTCCTTTTGTATCTATGACTGGAAAAAATGAACTAGATTTGATTTCATTCTTGTTTTGATTTAATGAATTAGTTAATGCGTCTGCAATTCTTTTTGCTGCAGAGGGTTTTTCACAAACGATTATTGTATAAGAATCATGTTTATTTGCAGCAGCAATTTTATTCAATTAAACTATATAAAATATAAAATAATATAATCATTCACAACCACATAGAGGACTCTGTTCATTTAAGACATAACTCGTTGTTATGATAATCTACAAACAAGTCCAACCAATTGAATACATGCTTTAATTTACATTTCTTTTTTCTATTGCATGGAAGGTAATCAGCAAACCCTTCGGTTCTATATTTAATGTATTGGATAGATAGTCCTTTCTATCAAATTTTTCTCAAATGGAGAATGAATATGGTACTCTAATTTCAAAAATTCTTTTGATTTTTCTTCTATAAAGTTTGAGTTTATTAAATAAACATACAAATACTTCGTCATCAATTACCACAGAAAGCAAAAAATATAGATATTAAAAAACATTGATTATTATAATGCGAATTTCATCTGAAATGACAAAAGCAATTAATGATCAAATTTCTTATGAGGCATCATCTGCGAATGCATACATTGCAATCGGATCATGGTGTGAGAGAACCGGATATGATGGAAGTGCCGCCTTCTTCTTTGAGCAAGCTGCAGAAGAAAATGGGCATATGCTAAAGTTCCTCCATTATCTTATTGGTGTTGGAGCAGAGGCGATAATCCCAGCAATTGACAAACCTCCTGGTACTTTTGAATCACTAGAATCTGCTTTCCAATTTGGCCTAAAGAGCGAGCAAACTGTAACCAAGGCCATTTATGATTTGGCAGATATGACTGAAAAGGAAAAAGACCGTTCTACATATTTATTCTTGCAGTGGTTTATAAGCGAACAAATAGAAGAGGAAACATTATTTCAAACAATTCTTCAAAAGTTTAATTTACTTGGAAGGGACAAGCTGGCCGTATATCAAATTGACCAATCTCTGGCCTCAGTTAGATCTCAGGTTACAAACAAGCAGCAGACAAATCGGGGATAATCTTCTACCAAACGATAGGGATTCTTATCTTTCATATTTTTTAAGTAGTTTTAATATTCAAGAGATATTCCGTTAATTCTAAAGTTCACTGCATTAGCCTCCCTCATCTTTTATTCTCATTCTTGTTAGATACACCATTAACAATTTATTTATTTGAAAAATTGGATTTATACTTGTAAATTAGAAATTATATTATCTGTATTTTGTTGATGTGTTATTAGCTATGCTCTATATAATTGAGGCTTGGTCATAATTCCAAATCACTTATCTTTATCTTTACTATCATATCAGCCAGTACCAAGCATATACTTTATTGATTTTGGATTTAATTTGCCTACTTTACAGTTATAGTATACCGTTATTTGATAAAGCAAAATAGATAACAGTACAATTGCAGATACCGAATTAAATCCACGTACTGGCAATGGGTCTATTCTAAACACTGACTTGATATGCTCTATCAATGGTTCTATAGATATTCCTCTCTGATTGTAAATGGCCTGTCCTAATGCAGATTCATAAAAGCATACAAGATCAAGCCTCTTTTTGGAAGTACTTTCGTATCTTTCAACAGGACAAACCAAGTCTATTCCCAATGTCTTTTTGCTATATCCGTACAGTTCTTTATCATCATATGACGGATCTGCTACTATACCATTTAGTATAAGTAGACAAACTATGAATTTCTAAAATATAAAGAAAAAGTTTCGATAAGGTTTGAACACATAAGCTAAATGGTATATATACAAGGCAGATGGTAAAGAGAATACAGATGAGGATGAGGATGATGGGGACGTTAAAGAAACATACATCCTGTTATCTGGCACATTGGCAGTAGTTACATCGGCTGTTAGAGGTACTACAATCTCTCCTGTTGTAGATGTAATATGTAGTTTGTATCCGAAAACCCATCCTTTGGTATGACTATAGCCCCACCTTGCACCTGTATCGATGCCAGAACGTGGTACTACTCCTTTCTCCATGGATGATTTGTGCCATACACTACCTTTTGCTTTTAGGAGAGTACTGTCTGTTGCTGTTATAGAAGGGTCTACCATACCTTCTGTAACAAACAGGTATCCCATTGCGGATATCCTTTGTTTAATATCTGTAGAAATAGTCTTCAACCGTCTGTCAAACGTACGTCTGCTGGGAATGGATACTAATCCACAGGCTATTGCTAGTTTGCGGTTATACTGACAGTAGTCCATGTTAAGAAAAATATGCAATGCATTGTTGGAATCCAGTCGAAACCATAACCTTACAACAAAACATCTTAGAATTACTGTTGGAGAATATACATATGGTCTGCCAAGTTTCCTCCTTGGTGCAACAGGCCATGGTATACAACCTATCAAATACAGAATGTTAAAAAGGATGGATTCCTTTAATCTATTAAGAGCTAATCTCTGGTTCAGTGTTTATCAAAATAATATTCCAGAGGTTAGCTTTAAGCTGTTAGGAAATATATCAAAAGATATTTTGAATTATGACCAAGCCTCATATAATTATTATTGTCAGGCTAAATTCAGTATCATTTTCTATGTTGTTTTCATAAAAAGACAGGATTATGTATGAGGTATTATACTGCAAACTCTACTTTATAATTACCCGTGTTATATTATATCAAATTTGACATATGATCTCGTTAGAGGTATTATAATTATTTGATTTAATTTTTATCAATAATTTTACTTTATCTTTTTCTTTTTCCATTCCTTTAACGACACTATCTTGATTATTTATCTCTGCTATATTTTTAAATTTGGAGACTATTGATCTTTCTGCTAAATTATTAATATCATTATAAGATACAATTACAAAATGTTTATTTGAAATGTTAACTAGATTATCTACTATCTCATTCAATATGTTTGCATTATACTCAAAATCCTTTTTTAAATTACAGTTATTATCCCTACCGTTTGTTTTGATTTTCATATTCAAAGATGAAAACGATGGTAATAATGTCTCCAATAAATCCATAACAATTATCTGTAATTTATAATCTATCTGATCTATTAATTTTGGTAGTTCATTGATTATTATATTTGCTAATTGGTAAAATGTAAATTCCCTTTGCTATTATTATATTATCTAAAACTTTGATATTTTATCAAATTATGATATAGATACCTAAATTATTACCGTTACCTGCACCTATTAAAATTGTCCTCTTTTTCACCTTTTCTTTGTTTATCATATATTCTTTGTTACAAAAATAACCAAGACAAAATTGTGAAAAAGTAGAATATAGAAAATTATTATTATTATTATTTGACCTTTTAACAAAAAATATATTTTTTTATATTATTCATTTAAAATATAAGTAATGTATTTTGTTTTTAATAATCTTGGATAATAACTATTATAGTAGACTTGGAATATCTTTTACTACAAAGGTTGATGAATTAAAATCTGTATATAGAAAACTAGCTAAAGAACACCATTCTGTTCACTGTCATGATCAACATTCAAAACCTAGACAGACTGAAACAATAAAGCATCTAACTAAAGAATATGAAATACTGTCTAATCCAATCAAAAAAGAAGAATATGACTTTATGAGTTCTCCAACATCACCATCAACATCACCATCAACATCACCATCACCTCCAATACCACCACAACCACCGAAACCGGGATATTCTAAAAGCCATTCGCGGCCTATCCAAAAACATCACAAAATAATTTTCATGATGATTGCTATTGTTGTATTTGTTCCAAATATTTTTTTGCTTTTTAATCCTATTCAAACTAATGCCCAAGATCGATCTAAAACCCATAATTCCACTTTTGCTCCACTTACACCGCTTGCTCCACTTACACCGCTTGCTCCACTTAACACAAATTCTACTCTTTCAACAAAAAATTGATGAATCGATGGGATTCCCTGCTCAACCTAATTCTAATGTTAGTGAACCATCTTGGAAAGTCTTAAACTAATTTGCTACACTAGTTTTGATATCAACAATGTAATCTGGTTGATAATCTAAATAAGTTGGCTTCAAACATTGCTCTTGGTGTTGTGAACATAGTTTTGTTTTTTTTCTTTTATGATTATAACTGTATTTTTTAATTCTATGATTATGGCTATTTTGTCAGGGATTGCAACTGTATTTCTTGTTGATGTAGTCTTTTAAAGTCACCAATTAACTCGTTTAGATTTTAAATTAAAGCAAGTAAAGTAAAAGTTGTGAAAAGATATTCTCATTCTTAATTAGTTTATTTATGATAGAAAGATCATGACTAAAAATTAGTAAGGATTCAGTGGAAATCAATGGGAAAATAATATGGGTTTCATATTTATTAGTAATATATGTTATGGATCTTTAACTATTCCAAACAATTTAATAAATAATCTTTATTTATTGACAAGTTTTAAAGATAAAGTCAGTGTGGAATATAACATCAAACTTTTATTATCATAGTCCTTAAACTTTAAAGTGAAACTATATTAACAAAATGCATCGTCAACCATTAATTAAAACTATTATTATTGGAGCATTATTTGGATTGGTAGCAGGTATAGTTATGTATTCTTTTCTTATGCTTACTTCTATTATGATTGGCATATCTCCAGATATCTTGTCACTGTCCAGAGGTATGTCGATTACTCATAGTTATAGTAATAATAACAATATTAATTTAATTTTAGGTATTGGAATGCATCTGCTTACTAGTATTGTTGCGGGCATGATATTTGGATTTGTAATAAATAGGATAAACAAATTTCAAATTATTAGTTTTAGAAAAGGAATAAGTGAAGGTATTATATGAGCAATAATTATATTTGTAATATTATATATTCCTACTACTATAAGTCTGGTGCAGCCCAATCTCTTGGAAATTATACACAAAACTAATCCTAATCAAAATAGTTTACAGAATCAACAAATGGTTGGACAACTGATTCTTCCACTCTATGGAATGGGATTTATCGCGCATATTGTATTTGGAGCTACATTAGGATTTTTAATGTCATGGTTTATTTTACGAATAAAAAATAAAAATAAACTGCACAGTTGATTTATTTATATTGGATATATAGAGAGGCACGCATTAACACAACCAAGTAATGACGTTGTAAAAGTTGTATAGGAAAGTGAAAACTACAATATGATTTATTTGTAAATAAACTTTATATCATATTGTTAATAAAACCCAATATTCAATGTCATCTGATCAGATTGTTACTTTAATTGTTGAAAAAGTTTTAATTCCTTTTGTTGTTTAATCTGCAGAACCCATGGTAACCTTACTTTGAAAAAAAGCAGCAGCTGGTAAGATAGAAAGCCCTGATACAATTAAATTAAAATTTTCTTCTAATTTCAAGGAAAACTTTTTTTAATGACAGTTATCTCCTGTCGCAATTTGTTTGATATAGATGATGTTTTAATTTGTAAAACTTTGGCATCATATTATAAAGCATAATAAATTCCAAACTAGATATAAAGGTAGCATGTATCTTTGAGTACTGTTTATTGTGCAAGGTAGAATATATGAAAAGAAAAAACAGACAGTTGCAAGTTTTATCAGAAAACATGGAAAAGTAGATTATTCGGTTATTTTAAATGAAGTTAATATTGATTATGATACTTTAATGAAGGTAATTTTTGAATTACGCCGAGAAGGACTTTTAGAATAAAATATTATAATACAACAATTGTTGTAGCAAAACCAAGTAAAATTGAGAATGTCCTGTTTGTTTGCCCGATCAATCCATAACATGCACTCTTACCATTTAATAATTAATTTTAAATTCTTTATTCTGTTCAAATAAATATTGAAAGACTTGTAATAAATCCAATAATAAAATCATTTAAAAGATTTTAATCACTATCGTTAGATTCAATAATAAAATTTATCTTTGAAGTTTATATTATATTTAATAACTAAATAATTAACATTATCTAACAGTAACTATTTGCTAATTATTGTTTAATTTATTTATTCATAGTTTCTTTTTATTTCTTAAATTTATTTTTAAAATATGGTGGAGTAGCTAAAATAATTGTTTTTAATATTAATTGACTCCTATCCAGAGGAATATTTTGTGATAATACTACAAATTACAATGCTATTTTAATTCTTACAAATGAATGATAAAAATAGATTAATTTACCTACTTTGTGATTTATCTTCTAAATGTTTTAATTTTATATGTTCTTCTTTTTCATTTGTGGTATTGAAAATAGTACCGCAGAATTCACATGTGGTTAAAGATGTTTCTCCAAAAGTTGATGATTCAGACATAATCTATTGTTCTATAACAATATATAATCAATAGATATAAAGGCATACTTGGTTTAAAAAAATTATAATTAAAGGTTATTATGTTTACAGATAAAGCAGGACATCATTAATCAAAGAAAATACAACAGTATGTATAAGAAAACAACAAAACGTTTCAACATGTGCATAGCAAAACATCTATTAAGAAAACGGATTTAGCGAACTTGTGTAAGGTAGTATAGTAAAATCTCATTTGTTATTACAGTATAAATTTTGATATTCTTTCCCCTTTTTTTGTTTGTACAGTTTATGTCCATTATTATAATTCAATTGAAAAGTTATGGAATTTATATAACATCTCGTCTAAAAAAATATAATATAATTTAAACTTAATTGATAAGATATTTTAGAATATGGTGCTCCAGTCAAAATGATTGTTCTTAATATAAATCGTTATATTTATAGTAACATTATGTGATAAAAAAACAAACCCTAATACTTTTTAATTCCCATAAAAGAACGATAAAAAGTAATATATTTTTATAAATTATTTGTTTTGTTGATTCTTATATATATTATATTATAATTTTAATGATATTAATCCTTACTTTTTGTCATCTTCTTTGTTTACTTCATCACCATCTTCTTCTTTTTCTTTTCCCGTATTTTTATATACTACAATAAAAACATGTAAATAAGAAAATCTGGAAGATAAACTAATTTTATTATTGAAATCATAATTTTATTTTTAATTTATGGATGCGTAGTATTTGATTTTGCTATATCTACCGATTTTGTAGACATTCCACCGCCAGAATAATTGCCTTTTCCTATTGTATTTGGTGTTAAATTAGTTGTATTTGATTTTGCTATATCTACCGATTTTGTAGACATTCCACCGCCAGAATAATTGCCTTTTCCTATTGAGTTATTTGTCATGTTTTGAGCCATTGCCATAGGGTATATGGATACTATCAGAATCAAAAATAATGATACGATTCCAACTAAAGATTTCATATGATTTTTAGTAAAACTATAATATAAAAACAATTTTATTAATTTAGAACACCCAATATAAAAATAACATCTAAAGTTAACAATGCCATATTATCCATTATTATTTGTGTTATTATCTAATAGTTGAAAATTATGTTTGCCGATTTTTATTATGTTTGGTTTAATGGATGTTAGCAAATTTGTTAACTATTTCATTTTAATTGGTTTTTAATATCGTATTTTTTTGTTAACAAATCGATATTTTGAACTTGAATTTTACCGAAACCTTTCTATATGTTGTCGATGGAATGAGCGGGATTTAATTCCGTATGGTAAACGGGTTCTAATACTATTTTAAATTGTTGAGTTTATTTTAAACTATCAGAAATGATAACCAAAGGTAGTTGATATGGCATTGTCGGCTTGTATAAAATTTGTATGTACTCGTATTTTGAAGATTAACTTATTATGTATTTTAAATCAACATGGTTTTATTATAACGCTATTCTATAAAATGATTAAAATGAAAACTCATGTAAGCACCTACAGTTGGACTTCAATACCTACTTTATACTCGTACATTCAACTATTAAATTATGGTTATAGATTAGGTATTATATAAAAAAAACAACATTAGAATTCTTTTCATTGTTACGTTATTTCTAAAATACCATTATTTTAAATAACGATAGAATTTGATTATGTTCTAAATTAGAAATATGAAAAATAATTTATTTTAATGATTATAATGAATATTTTTAAAGAAAAATATTTATCTAAAGATAATCATCGTTAATATTTTTTAATAAAATAAAACATTTTAATGACTATGGGTTCAGGCCCAAGGGGCTAATGCTCATATCGATTCTTAAATAGATTCTGTTAATGAATAAGAGACTTCTCGATTTAAAGGTATTGATAATAATGTATTATTTACTAAATACAACAACAGTATTAAAATTTGGTGTTTATGATCATCTGTTTTATGTATACTCATATGGTAAAACATGCGATTTGTCCAAATCCTTATTGTTATATCAAGTAAAACATCATATTCATCCCTGAGAGAATTGTTGTTAGAAAATCCTTAGCTAAGATAATTAAAATCTGTATATATGAATATAATACATCATAATTTCTTCTTGCTGAAATATACCTATCAAGTTTTCTTTATAATCTTGCATTTTTTGAATATTATCTTCGGTGTTATCGCAAATGACATGATATACTCTATTTTCATCATCATATCTAATACCTGATTTTGGATCAATCCAACTACCCATTATTGAATTTTCTTCTGATGAACTACCGCCAAATAAGCCGGTTAATTCATTAAATACATCAAGAAATTTTGATTTTTCTATTAGCTTTTTATCATTATAACGTAAGGGTAAATAAATATCGAATCTTAGTGATACTTGCAAGCATTATATTATTTTATCTTTCCTCATTAAACTTTATTTGAAGAGATCTTAAGATCTGTAATCCTCTTGCAGGAACTATATATTTATGAGGCATTGTGCTTCTCACAGGTATTTTCTTCAGCAATAATTCATAAAATCCATTAGTTTCATCATCTTTTGTATTGAAAGAGATAGTAAAAGCATCGCTATATTCGGTATTTGAATCAGAATTAGGATTTTTGTCTAACGTTGAAGAATGATTAACATTAG
>JBDUES010000049.1:0-3860 GCA_040297625.1 Candidatus Nitrosocosmicus sp.
TGGCTTTAAGGTTATTTTGTAGCAAGTCAGTAAATGCAGAGTCTTTGCGTATTGTTATGGTCATGTAAAGTTTTTCACTATTGTTATCTTTTAGAGTGAGGCCATCTTTTATATGTGATTTTATTTATTTATATCCCATATTGTTTTTGCTAATCTTGTATATCCATTCATCTTATTTTTATGCCTCTAAATCAACAGGCGATATCTATCTCACCATCATCACCGCCAGAGATAATAGAATTGCTAACTTGCTTTGGTGCTTGATTCAAAAAATAGTTAAAAAATGATATGTTCTAGTAATTGTTTTCAAGTATGACTATTAACATGCGTACATAATACCAAAACGTAAACAAAATAAAAAAAATGATTTACTGAATTATACTACAGAACCGGTAGAACTTTCAAATTGATGACCTGAAGATTAGTTATAGATTAGTAGGAGCATAGATTTTTGAGATATCAAGTGAAACTTTATTCTCCCTATTGGCTATTTGGTATTGTTTCGTAATATCTATAGAAAGGGGCTGATTTATTGGTGGTAATGGTGATAATGATGGTGGTTTTACTGTTAGATTATTTTCATATTGTGTAATGGGGATTGCTTTGTTTTTTTTACCATCAATAACAGAGACAGTGCCGTCCTTTGCATTAGTAACATAAGCTATGTTGGTTTGATTATTAATAGTTAAATGAGATGGAAGTCGACCTACCTTGATGTTATCTATCACACTATTTGACATTCCATCAATAACAGAAATACTTCCATTATTGCGATTAGCTACATAAGCTATGTTGGTAGCAGGATTGACAGAAACATCGTAGGGGTTATTACCTACCTTAATAGTATTTGTAACATTATTTGTTTTACCATCAATAACAGAGACAGTGCCGTCCTTTGCATTAGTAACATAAGCTATGTTGGTAGCAGGATTGATAGAAACACCAATGGGGTTATTACCTACCTTAATATTGGTTATCACACTATTTGTTTTACCATCAATAACAGATACCGTGTTGTCACCACTATTAGCTACATAAGCTATGTTGGTAGCAGGGTTTATGGATATATAGAGAGGTCCATCGCCGATAAGTAATGAATTGTTTATGGGCAATTCGGTATTATTGGGTGAATAATAATAAATGAAAAGTATTACAGATAAGATAGCAATTACTGTTACTGTTGGTACAATTATTTTTTTGTTCTTATTTCTTTTTTTTCTATCCTGTTCTATTTTCCATTTCTTGTTAGAATCTTTTATAGGATTTATCAGTCGATCATGTGTAAGTTCGTACCACGATGCTCCTGAACGCCATTCTCGTCTTATGAGGTATTTATCTTCTAGAATTTCTATTACTTTGTTTTCAATACCTCCAGTAAAGTTGGGTTCTCTGTGAATTATGCTCCTTGTTCCACTAGAAGTTATTAATTTTTCTTGACACCAATTTCGTATTTCTCTTTCCTTTACTCTAGTTTGTTTTATTGCCTCTTGGATAGCTTCTTCATAAAAGTCTTTTAAAGCCTTATTTACATTTGCCAGGTCTTCTAAAGTAGATGTTTTATTTTGGGTAATATTGGGTTTTCCTCTTACATTCCACCATCTTCTACATACAACTTGAAGTTGTATTGGTTCGATAAATTCCCCTTCCAGAGGTCGTGAACTGCCATCGGGTGTCTCAACATAGATTTTCAAAAGATCGTTAACTAATTCTTTAATTTCAGAATCAATATTTTTTTTCTCATCTTCACTATAATTACTAATTATATTTTTTAAAGGACCTTTCATTGCCAGGGTGGCTTCTTTTCTACCTAATCTTTCAAGCCTGAATCGTGGTCTTAGTTTTTCTAAAAAGATATTTTTAAAAGGATCTAATTGTGCTAGATAATCTTCTCTAATAATAAATACAACTTGAAGAAGGGGATTATTTTCCAAAGAATCAGCTACGTGTTCAAAGAACTCTTTTTGTTGTTCTAACCATTTATCCGGGTAGAAATTAAATAATTCTTCCAGTTGATCAAAAATAAGTACCTGTGGTCGACTATCATTATTTTCATCCTTTTGATTTGGAAAATGGAGATCTAAAAATTCAAATAAAGATAAATCGGATAAATTTTGAAAGTTACTTTCATCAGGACACAAGCTTTGAATGGCATTGTATATGTAAAGATTTTCTATTTGTTGAGAAGATGGTGATGATGTGGAGTTGTTATTTTTAATGTTTATAGAATTAATTGTACCGCCAGTAAAAGTAGTAGTAACTCTAACTCTAGCCATCGGCAATACTTCAAAGCCATATTTTCCTAGGGTATTAGTAACCTGAGTGTTAAATATGGATGTTTTGCCAGCTCCTGATTGAGCATATATTAATGTAACTCTATGAGATGTAATTAGAGATACGATTTCATCAGTTTCGGTATCTCGTCCAAAGAAACGTAATAGATCTTTTTCATCTCGCTTAAATGGTCGCGGACCAATATAAGGCTCTAATGACCTATCATTAGTAATACTATTAGTATTTTTACCAATTGGATTCTGTAATTGATTTATTTTAGATGACATATTACTGTAACCTCATTTTAATGATAGACAAATATTCATATCGTTATTTTTTTTAAAATCTTTCCATCTTTTCTCTAGTTCCGTCATAAAGTCAGATGTATTTCCCCAGAATACCTTTACATCAAACATATTTCTGGTATATTGTTCTAGATACTTTTGCATCTTTATATCTTTCTTGTTATAGTTATTCGGAACAATTTGAATGGCAATACTGAGTTTTCTATATTTTCTGTCCAAAGAACTCAAGAAACTAAGAAAGCCTTGGAATATTGCACGAAAGTTAATATCCTCTAAACTATATCCGATGAAAATTAAAGATGAAGTTGCCAGTTCTGTACGAATTGAGGCTGGAAGTATATCTTTATCATCACCTTTATTCATGTTAATTACAAATTCAAAATAGTCTCTTTCAGTCAAAATCATAGATTCAGGCGTTTCAATATCGCCATGAATATGATATACTAAAGGTCTTTCTTCAGTAAATTTATACTGAGCATCATCAAATACTGAGGTAATATTAGCAGTTTTCAAAAATTTTTTTAGATTATCACTCCATTTGCAAAAATCACTTTCAGGTTTTTTCCTAGAGTTTTTAGAAAGAGCTGATTCCATGAATCTATCATAATTAGTAGTTATATAGAGCGGTAAATCGAGATTTGATAAAACATCATAAGGAGATGTATTTCTAAACGATGAAGAAAAATCCGATGGATTTATTTTCTTTAACATATCGCTGAGAAGAGTTTTAGGATACATGCTTTCTTCATCGGCACTTTGTATCTCTAGAAGTTGTGCTGCCCTGGCCAGCTGATAAGAATCCTCTAATGTAGATACATTTGCTAACTTGTATAGATCTTCTAATGGATAGCGGTAGTTTTCTTTCCATTTCTCAACAATATCTTTGTTTGATGGAATTAATGTTTTGCCATCTTCATCTTGTACCGTATATACTCCTGCACCTATGAAAGGAATGCATTTTTTTTACATATTAATGTCAATAAATCTTTCCATTCTTTCTCATTCAAACCCTTTTGCCATTCAGATTCTTTTTCTTCTACTTTAGTTGGTATATTATTAATCATGTCTATCTCTTTTGTAAACTCAATGCCTTGAGCCTTGAATGATTCGAATATTTGATTTAATCCATTATCCCAATCAGGAAAAAGATCAACATGCTGTATTTCTTCTAACTTTTCAAAAGGTATATCACAATTATCTAGTCTTACTGGAATAATATATATATCAGATTCTGGAAATTGGTCATAATTATCTATTGCATATTTAAATTCCCTTTGTACATAG
>JBDUES010000050.1:0-10354 GCA_040297625.1 Candidatus Nitrosocosmicus sp.
CAACAAGCAAAAGATAATTCAAAACACATATTCAATCAAAACGTTAATGCAGCAAAAACATTTGAACATAATTCAAAAGAGGTAAGAGCAGCAGTTAAAGATGCTAATTCTAGAGATAATACAGATATTAACAAAAACAATACCACTACCACTACCACAAATTCTTACACGCAACAAAATAATAAAAAAATCTAATCACATCTATTTTTTTTCGTTCCATGGGAAAAGAAATAGACCTATAAAGGACTAAATAATTTAATATTATAAACCACTATTATATTTATTAGACTTTTTGAATAATAGTCATCTTAAACTATATCATCCTTATTTCAAATTTAATTTTAAATTTAAATATACCGCTATTTATAAAATTATATAATTATAAATGTCTTCTTCAGAATCCAATTTTGATTGTCAAAAATGCGGGCTACCATTTAGTTCCAAGGGGGAACTCGAACTTCACTTAAAACAGGAGCATTCGGAAAATAAATGAAGCATTGTTATGATTTATCTTTAGTATTAATATCTACCACTTATAGGCTGAATTAAATTCTTTTAGTAAAACTATGAACAATAGTTCAATAAGAAAAAATAATGTTTGGATAACTATAAAACAAAATCTTTAACCTCGATAGTATCAAAATCATCCCATATTATATTTCCAGTCAATACAAATACTTGAAATGCAAATGTGGAATATAGATAAAGCCTATCCTACCAACTTTAGCAATTTCTTGACCTGCGCTTACCTGCTCTTAATTTATTACTGCCATATTCAAATGGTTATATTTATATCGTAAGTTATCCCCATTTGCATGCTTAATTACAATAAATTAAGTATTGGATTTTTGTTTTTCTTGTGCTCTCAAAATCATAAATCTAATTTAATCAATATGTTCTCCTTCATAGATTTTGATAGTGCACGATCATTTCTTTTGCAATTTTAATCCCATTGATTAAGGGATTTAAACAAATATGCTACTTTAATGTTAAAACAACAGATTGAAACAATTGTGATATCAGCATGTTCGTTTTTAGTATTATACTTATTTTTTTAGTTTGTATTAGATCTCTTGCATAATTGCGGGTAAACAGCTTTATGATCCTTAGTTCTTCATCAACCTGTTCTTGCGTTGCTTTCCTATGATAGGTTATCCAAAAAACCATTGCTTTTCAGATCATTTACCGGCCTTAAAATAAAAGAGTTTGACGATATCTACAAAAATGAAATAGCAAAAAGATATCGTAAATACGAGACACAACGCTTATCCAAAAGAAAAGATACAAAAAGAGAAAGAAAATTTGGTGCAGGAGGCAGACATTTCAAACTAGAAATAAAAAACAGATTTTTAATTCTATATACTTGTTTACTAACGTCTTTACATAACCTACACTTTAACTGGCTTTCTCTTTGATTTAGATCAGAGTAACATTTGTAGAGAGACATACAAAAAATTGAACCTCTGATTAAAAAGTGTATACCAATTCCACAGGAGACATACAAAATAACAAAGAGGCTTAAAACGCCAGAGGAAGTTGAAAGGTATTTTCCTGGTTTTATAACCTTTATAGATTGTACATAGAACAACAAATTCCAAGACCAAATAAGGACAAAAGAAAACGTAAGATGTACTATTCTTTAGGTAAGAAAAAAAGACATACTGTAAAGAATCAGATTGTAGTTAACAATCATGGTTATATCATTCATAAAGCAGATCATAAGAAAGGAAGAAGACATGACTATGATGTATATAAAAAGAATCACCCTGTAACTCCAAAAGATGTATTTAATGTGTTTGACCTTGGATACTTTGGAGTAGAAAAAGATTATCCAAAACAACTATCATCGCTACCATATAAAAAGAAAAAAAATCATGAATTATCACAAGAGGAAAAAGAGTACAACAAAGACCATGCTATACTAAAAGAAGAATAGTTATAGAGCACACAATCTGCAGAATAAAAAATACAGGATAATGAGTGATATTTTTAGAAATAAATTGATAAAGTACAACAGAATATCAGACATAGTATCAGGATTGGAAACTATAGAATAATGAACCAGTATTGGTAGAAACTGATATAGTATCATATTAGAAAGTTTGGATTGTTTCTAATTATACAAGATCCATTATTAGAATTAGGGGTAGACACCCTTAAAATCATTCATTTGTGTCATGGATTTTTATATTCAAGTTACTACTTTACGTATTGTTGCATACCATCATAACTGTGATCTCTGTCCAACACCTGACGTAAAAGTTACGTAAGATCCAGCTAGTAAATAATCAGGAGTATCCACATTAATTCTAATGATTGATATATGGCCATTATAAACTTGAAAACGATCTATAGATGATCCCATTTTTCTTGAAAAATGTATTTGACCCGAAGCAGCATGATATATACCATTAATGGGATCCCCAAAAGCTGTTCCTTGTATCTTTCCAGTTGAATCTACAGAGGTTATATCTAAATCACCTTCTTCTAGATTACCGAATATATGCCATTTTCCTGTTGGAATTTTCAATATTTCACTGTTTTGTTATATTATAACATAATATTACATAAACATTATATAAGATTTCAATATTGTTATTTAGTTACCCATATCTAATTTTCCAAGCAGTATTCCAATTGTCTAACAACCCATCTAACGATGTTAATATAATTATCGATTTTACTATTTTTTTTATCAGGAGATAATTTTAAATATATCCAAGGTATGGTAAACTATGAGTGAAGCTGAAAGTGTCTGACCTTGAAGAAGGAGTTGATAAATACGCTTGTTAGAAGGTCAGCAAAAGCAGAGGCTCTATATTTGGACACTTTAAAATCAGCATCAAAAGAAATATTGCTCATATTTCCTACTACCAATGCTCTTGTCAGACAGGAGAAAATAGGAGTAATACAATTATCAAAAGAGGCAGCAAATAGACGAAAAGTAAAAGTTAGAATATTGATGCCTGCCTCTAAATTAACAGAACACATTTTACAGAGCCTAAAACAACAACAGAATAATATTGGTATCAAACTTATTGAACAAACGTCTGGTACCGAAACCACAATTCTAGTAGTTGATAGAAAGGTTTCATTAGTGGTAGAATTGAAAGATGATTCAAAAACAACTTTCGTTGAAGCAACAGGGATATCAACTCGTTCTAAGAGCAAAGCAGGTGTTTTATCTTATGTAGCAATGTTCGAGAACTTATGGAACCAATCTGATTTATATCAAGCGATAAAAGAGTCACATGAGCAGCTCAAAATTGCAAATCAGAAATTAGAAACTAATGATAAAATCCTAAATAATTTTATCCAATCTGCAGCTCATGAATTAAGAAATCCAATCCAACCGATCCTTGGCATGTCACAAATTATCAAGTCTAAAATATTACAAAAAGAAGAACGTGAACTAAATGCGGATGAAATTTGTAGGTTTCTGGATGTCATTATACGTAATGCAAGAAATCTACAAGGACTTACAGACGATGTTTTAGACATTACCCGAATCGAAACAAATTCACTCCATTTAAAAAAAGAGACGTTTAATTTAAAAGAGTTAATGCAAGTTTTGGTAGATGATTATACAAGTCAAAATAACAATGCAAAGAAAAATGATAGCAATAACTACCGTGTTATAAAATTCTCATTATTGCCTACCATCACTGAAGACGAACAAAATGCAGAACTTTTTCTTATAGAAGCAGATAGAGGAAGGATTTTACAAGTAATTTCTAATTTATTTAACAATGCTTTGAAATTTACAAATAAAGGCGATATGATATATGTAAACCTGGAACAAAAAAATACCGATAGCAGAAGGGAGTTTATTGTAAGTATAAAGGATACTGGTACTGGCATTGATCCAGAGATAGTTCCAAGATTATTTACAAAATTTGCTACAAAGTCTGAAACAGGCATAGGACTTGGATTATTTATTTCTAAGAATATAATAGAAGCTCATGGCGGCAAGATACGGGCAGAGAATAATGCGGATAGTAAAGGAGGATCTACATTTGCATTTAGTCTACCTTTAACAATACAACAAGATCATCAGCAAGAAAGAAAGGATATCAATACTACTGCCATCACTATGACCAATGATATAGAAGAAGAAGAAGAAGAAGAAGAAAAAAGAATTATGAAAAAGTTTGATGATGTTGATAGTCATTTTATTCATCATAAAACAAAAAATAAGAGGATATTTTTAGTTGACGATGACTATGATCATACTATTACTTTCAAGGTTGGATTGGAGAATGCAGGATTTGAAGTTGAGGCATATAGTGATTCAACAATTGCATTATCGAATTTCAAGCCGGATTACTTTGATCTCTTGCTAATTGATATAAAAATGCCCAAAATTAATGGATTTGAACTATCTGGAAGGATACTAAAAATAGATGATAAAGCTAAAATATGGTTTATTTCTGCATATGAAATACATTATAAAACATTAATAAAAGAAGTTTCATCAAAACTAAAAGAAACGTTTTTAGATCATTTTATTCAAAAACCAGTTGATATAAATAATTTAGTGAAACAAGTAAAATCAGAGCTGATTTAGGATATTCAAGATTATTATTTATTAATCTATTCCTTAAAATCTAAATATCGATCATTTTAATTTTTTATATTAAATAATTTTATATAATAGATCTTTTGCATAATTAGATCATATCAAATTTATATAATTATCAATATTAGCTTACAATATTTATATTGGATATGTAGCAATTTTTAGAAATTTTTTTAATGGAGCTAATTATGCTATATATAATATAATATTTTAAAAAGCATGAAAACCTGTTTTTAACATCACTTGAAATGTCTCCCTCTAGCACTGCTTTTCCTTCTCTAATATATTTTCTTTTTGATAACCACTTGATCATGTTTGTCATATATTTTGTTATTTCGTTTTTGAAAATGTAATCGAATTCTTTTATTATTAGACCCACGAATGATTTCAAAAACAGAGTTTTTGGATAACCTATTATAGAAAAGCAATGAAAGAACATTTTAAAGATGAAATAATAGCCATAAATTTGTTTGTTCTAATTATGCAAGTTCTAATATCACTAATACAAACATGGATAAAGAGGGGCAAAAAAATTAAAAGAAAAATAGTCAATATGTATTTGTATACAATTTGAGAATTAATTCAATAGAAAAATTTCTATGGAGGCAATCCAAATGCAATATGGAACCGGAATTTTGCATTTTTGATTTGGATGAACTTCCTAATGGTACAAACAACATTCCATGAGCTATAGACGGCCCTCCTATCCCTATCGGCGCTCCCACGTTAAATTGCCATAATGTTTTTCAAGAATCTTTATTCAAAGCCATGATTAGTCCTGAAGGGATAATAGGGCTTTCTAAAGGATCTCCAAGCACGTTGACTGTATATGGCTTTCCATCGGCTTGCATAGTCTGCTTAATCCCTCACGATCAGCGTATTGGTTGATTTCCGGCATCTCCACCAAAGATCAAGTAGCAGTCTCTTCTGTTCAATCACCTGGTGATATATATTATAGACGAGATCATGTGTATAGCGTTCAAGAAGCGGAGGACCCATCACTACGGCTTCGGAAACAACCAAGTCATGAGTTAAGTTCAAATTGACAAGGATGCGCTTTGCATTGACCGCTACCCCTATGATGATAAAGTGAACCTTCGCTAGTGTTCCGTGGGTGAACAAAAACGCCTAGGGCAGATAAATCCACTTAATTTTCCAATTTCCCGTCGAGTGCTCATAGTCAACAATCATTGCATAAGGTAATTGCAGCAGGTGATCGTAATCGATGTGCAGGTATAAATGTAAAACTATAAAATCGATATTTGTTTCTTGGGTATGGTAGAATGAAACGGATCATTAAGTATGCACTCATTCTGAATTGATTTCTCTCGCATAGGGACTCTGCATGATCAGTAAATCATATTTTTTGTTAATGTTTTAGTGATAAATTTACAAAATAAATAGTCATAATTTAATATAATTACTAAAAATGTAATACAGTTTTAACTGTTTTTCTAATCATGCAACAAAGCATTGTATAGATAAATTGGCCGAGCATGTTGAACATAAGCCGGCTTCCTGTCATGGAGTCGCCACTATAGTCGCCCTCTGGTGTCAACCATTCCAGCATAAATGTTAATAATAGCTAGGACATGGTTTGTGAGCGACAATCATCATTATCGACAGTTCGTGAAGTTGTTCTAGCATTATAGGATTACATTCTTGAGGCATCCTGCTGTTAACGCCAGTCATTTGGGCTTTGGGTATGCAAAATCATGGCCTGGTGCCGGCCAAGAGAAGGTGGAGGTTTATTGCTAGTTACGAGGCATGTGTGATGGCCAGAATCGCCGACTCGGATAATATCAGGAGGAGGATGGCAGCGATCGGTGCAACATACAACATCGGCTAAGTTCACTACAATTCAGTCGAATCCAAAAAGCAGCAGACTGGCCAGCTTATCCTATGAGATGAAAGACTAGAGCGCCTGATCTTTTCCTCCTCCACTAACGAGTAGTTGATTAGATGACTGGCCTCCACACGAGTCCCAGGCAGATTCTTTCGAGCATCGCCCAGTGTCAGAAAATTGCTTGATGCTATTTGACATCAAGATGGAACAACACTTCAATCTATTGTTATCTCAAAGTAAAAACAAAGTTAAAATCGGGCTACATGATCCAAAAATTTCTTCAACTATGGAATGATATATCAAAGTTCAAAAAGATGAAACAGGTTTTTCTCAAATATTTCACTTGATTTGATTTTGTATATTAAGGAACTCGTGCATAATTTGATTTACTTCATCTGGTGCTTCCTGTTGTACCCAATGACCACAGCCTGTGATAAGTTTTAACGAGAATGGCGCTTCAATGAACTCTTTTGTATTTTCTGTTAACTCTTTTTCAAAAAATATATCATCTTCTCCCCATATCAACAATGTAGGAGTTTTAATTTTTGGAAATGGAATGCTTTCACCAAGGTTTTCCCAGAACTCGGCATTTAAATTAGCTCTGTAGTAATTTATTCCACCTGCTATTCCTGCACATCCTTCCTTACGCCAAGAAGAGATATAATTTTCGATATTGCTTTGAGTAAATTTATCCTTTCTTTTTATCGATGATTCGAACATATGCTTTAGTAATGCAAAATTATTGCTACTCAATACTTTTTCTGGAACTTTTTGTAAAAGAAAAAAGAATACATACCAACTCTTTTGCATTTGAAGCAAGTTCTTGAAAGCATTTTTTTGATAGAGTGCAGGATGAGGCGCATTCATAATTATCAGTTTTTCCACTACACTTGGTGCAATCATTGCAATAGACCAGCCTATTATCCCACCCCAATCATTTCCCACGATTATTGCCTTTTCTTTACCTAATGAATGAATTAATTCTATAATATCTCTAACAAGTTTGTCTATTCTGTATTCGCTTATTTCTCGTGGTTTTTCAGTTTCACCATAACCGCGCATATCAGGAGCTACTACTTTAAAATGCTTTGCAAAATAAGGAATTTGATGTCTCCAGGAATACCAAAACTCGGGAAAACCATGCAAAAACACAATTAAAGAAAAATCACTACTACCACCACCATCTTCCATTGTAACGTAATGCATTCGAATTCCATTAACATTTACAAATTCATGCTGTAATGTATCAGAGTTATCAGACACAGGAGTAATATATCATAGATATAATAAAATATTTAGCATTTGTAGATTGAAGTTTGAGAATCATAGAACAAAACATATAAAAAACTTAGCAGATTACTTTTAAACTAAACCAATCTGTAAAGATATAAAATAAGAGAATTAATACCCTTTTCTGTTCATTAATTTATCTCCATTAATTAAATTATCGAATCGATAGTAATATGATAAATAATATCATAGAATATTGTATTCTATGAAGTTAAAACATGAAAATCCTGTCTTTAGTTTGTTTGGAATAATCTTTTTACTTTTTTTATCAAATTCAATATCTATAACATATGCCCAGCAGCAACACCCCAATTCATCTGCCCTCTCTGCAATTTGTAAAATCGTTCAAGGTAACAGATTATTATCAGGATTTGCAGGTTTGGGTCAAGCTGTAACCATATGTAACAGCCTTAATACAATAAATTCTCAACAGGCATTATCTAAAATATGTTCGGTAGTAGGGGGCTTTGGAATTAATAATTTGAAGAATATATGTAACCAGCAACAGCAACAGCAGCAGCAGGGCGCTCAAACTCAATCATTAAAGCAAAATAATATTCAAAGTAACAATGGATCGTCATCAAGTTCATTAGGCAGCAAGGTTCTGGGATCGTTTACGTCTTTATTTAGATAAAAATTTATGCATTGCTGGTAAGTTCATAAATTAGACTATATTCATTCATTCTTAAATCACAAAAAACTATTTCTTTATTATATCTATAACAAAGAAGTTATTTGTGGGTGGTGGACAAATTCGCATAATGGTTGTTTTTGCTTCATTTGCAAATTCAATTACTAGTTTCTCTTTTCATTTTTGCTTAACAGGATCAACAAGTATACAAATACAAATTAAATAAAAAACGAAAATACCGATTCTATGGATTTCTAATAATTTGTGTTATACAATGCGTATATAACACACTGTATCAATCTTTTAATCCATACTGAATAACCAAAGTTCGTTTACAGAAATAATCAGTCTTATCCATTTATGATGCTTAAAACCTATATTAACAACATCAGTACAGTATGCGAAATTACGTTATGCAGTACAAATACGATACCATTTAGATTATGTGTTCAAACCTTCTCGAAAATTTTTCTTTGTATTTTAGAAATTCTTAGTTTGTGTAATTATACTAAGTGGTATACAATCTCATTGAAATTTTATTTCAAATCGCGTATTATGTGTATTGTAATAGATTTTTAGAATTTAATAAATTTATTGTTTATTTAGGAAAATAAATATATTATAATATAGGCTATTGCTTTGTTGCATGATTCGAAAAACAGTTAAAACTACACTCCTTTTAGGACAATGATAATCAAATTTTCACTGATTCCGTTATAATTCTATCAACAAAACGTTTACAAATAACGATTAAAATAATCATGCAATAAAGCACAGACTATGACTAATTTAGGTTCTGCTCAACCTGCGGGTGTTGAAAATGAGTGATTAAAAACTAATGATCACATTTTGCAAAGTTAATATAATTGGATGCATATTCCATCACCTGGAAAAAAAAGCAAATACCGTCCAATATAAAGCGCTATTAATACCCGCAATATCTGCCCTGCTCCTTATAAGTGGAACTCTCGTTCCCCTGGTCAGGCAAATGCCCAATCTGTCTCACCAGATTTTAAAATAAAAAATTTCGGAGTTAAGAATCATAATCCGTTTGTAATAGTTGAAGGAAAAGCAGGTGGAACCAAAGGAGCAATAAATGCTGATGCGATAGAAGGTTACTTATTCCATACCGATAAGGGTAAGGTCGGAGCATTTTCAATCGATGAGAACAGTCCATATAAATCTTCTAAATTCACTACAAAGATAAGCAAGGGCGGTGAGAATGGTGAAACATGTATAAACTTTAAGAATTCTATAGGAAAGGTAGTAACCTCTGGACACACATTAACAATCACAGGAATAAATGTAAATAAAATAAACAAGGTACTGACAGTAGACATTGACACTAACCCTGATCAAAATGGTATTTCAAATTGTATAATCAAAACCTGGGATTCTAAGCCATAGTAATTCGTCTAATCTTTTTTATTGAAGATATTTATTTAATATTTTGCGCCCCGTATAACATTTCAATTACATAAAATATATAGAAATTTGTTCATAGGGAATTATTTCGACTTTTATTTTATTCATTACAATGCTTTGTTGCATAACTCCATCAAATAACACATTTATAAGGCGCCGCAATTGAGACTTGAACCCTTACTTTTCAAACTGGATCTGTTTTACATTGGGTTACCTATTAAAGTATCAAGAGAAAGGATTTGTGTTATATAGCATAATAAATATTATATGGTATTCGGTCACGGAATTTGACATCAATAGGTAAAGGAATCCATAGGGTTGTTAATAATTACTTTCACTGCAGTTTTATCTAATAATCTTGAGTCTTATTATGAAAGGTCGAATGGGCTTCGATTTTGGGATGTATAAGGGAATGCTTTGTTGCATAACTAAACCCATTTAGCTGGGAATAGAATAATCCATTATTTGTGACTCATTGGCCTTCTTATAACAGATCTCTTGTTAGACGTGGTGAAATTCTTTTTTCCTATGATTTTCTTGATATCTGGGATGATGATCTTGCAAGGATGAATGAAAATAAGAA
>JBDUES010000051.1:0-3385 GCA_040297625.1 Candidatus Nitrosocosmicus sp.
AAATGCATGACCTTGTCCAAATGCATGACCTTGTCCAAATGCATGACCTTGTCCAAATGCATGACCTTGTCCAAATGCATGACCTTGTCCAAATGCATGACCTTGTCCAAATGCATGACCCATGTATCTATTGCCAAAGTTTTCAACTCCATTTGACATAAGATTTGTTTTATTCAATGACAAACCAGCTGATTTAAATAATACATTACCATTTCCAGGATCAACAATTACTCTATGTAATGTTTGATTTGCAGGATCCGATAGTATGAAAGCATATGTGAGAAATCCTGGGGTTATGCCAATATTACCTCTTAATACTTTACTATTTGGAATTTCTTTTTGAGCAGTTTGAGCTGCGGTTACAAATGGTACTTTTATATTTTCATTGGAAAAATTTTTTATTCCATTTTTTATACTGATTGTTCCGTTAATTTGAGGTATGGTAGTAGTTTTATTTGTCAAGTCATTTCCAGAAGCTATATTTTGTTGAATTTGAGGTGGGGTAGTAGTTTTATTTGTCAAGGCATTTCCAGGAAATAAATTTTGTTGAGGAGCTGAATAGGCTAAAGGCGAATTAAAAAAAACAGGTGCCAACATAAATAGGATTCCAAATCCTGCAATAGTCAACATTGTTATTTTTTTATCAATTAGTTTTTTTGACGTCTTCATCAAAAAAATATCTTTTTTGTGTATATTATCTATTGTTAACCTATGAAACGTAACTTAGTTACCTGATCCTCAATGATATTTTAACAGATATTTGTTGTATTTAATTTAACATTTTTATAATATTTTGATCTCATCTAAAACATGCAAATTTATTCAAATGATTCAAATTGGTTCATGAATATCGGGATAGAATTTACATAAGGAAGGATATACTATTGAAACTTTACGAATATGGCGAACTTAATCAAAGCAAACTCATGAGTTACTGTGGTTTAAACAATGTTAAACATAAAAAAATTTTGGATGAGATGGTAAAAAAGGGAATGATTGATAGAACCATAGAAGCATGGGGCAATAAAACAATTATTAAATATAAATCGTCTGAAAAAGGTAAATTAATTCTGAGCGAAATATTAGAACCATACGAAGAATTATTTCCTAGGAAGAACGATAGTAAATGAAAACAATGAATTGTGAAATGTTTGATATGTTACCATCGTATATACCACTATCATCTTATAGTTGATGTTAAATGAGTCAATTAATTATTGATCAATTCAAATAAGGTGAAATATATGAATGATCGTAATGAAAATATTTTTGAGATAATAGATGGAATAATAAATCAATTAAACAATACCAAAAGATTATTTATAATATTGATACTTACTGTTATGATCATTCCTCCATTAGTTTTTGTTGTCAGTTTCGAATTGTTGAATCCACCCAGTTTGCCACCATTGAATCATCATAATTTTAGGAATGGACATCATAACGGTATCATAGATTTTATAGATCTTGACATCTTATTAAGCATAACGCGTATAGTTCCTACAATAATTGGTATTGCCTGGTTAGCAATAGGAATAAGGCAATGGATCGTCCTTTCCAAATGGACTAAAAGATATCAAAAATATAAAGCGTTGCAAAAAAAAATCGATGAAAAAATGGACTTTGATGATTCAAATGATGATAACAGTGTGGAGAGAAATGAATATCATAAAGAATGAAAATAAAATATTTTTTATTTCAAATGGTGACAATAATAAATGAATAAAAAATATTCAACTGGTATTTGAATCAATATATTACCCTGAATTTTCTTCTAGATAAAAAGGAGAAAAGCATTAAAAAATATTATACGTCGCTAATCCATTTTATCAAAATTTTCTATAGATAAATAAAATAATACATAATAAATTTGTGGATAGTGTTTCTCTTTTATTGAATACATATTCCAAATGGTATTTGAGATATCCAATTGCTTTTAAAATAAAATTAATTATATAAGACAAGACAAGACAATTGTTGTAAAGTTTAAGTATTCATGAATTGAAATTTTTTATGGTATACTAAAAATGAAAATATAACAATTAGGCTTAAATATCAATTCTGAACTTTTTATTCTTAATTTGAATCATGATTGGTAATAACATTGAAAACATACGGCCTGATAATATTCACTTTTTTTGTAATTATTCCTTATAATGAATATCTATTTTTGGTATGAATAAGTTTACAATATTAATAAGTTTTATATTTAAATAGATCAAATAAAAATCTATTGAGAATTAATATAATTATTCTAATTATTTCAATCTTAAGTGTAGTCATTTTAAATAATATATTTACAAGTGTTTATGGACAAACTCCCTTTGCAATAAATCTTCAAAAACTAAATTCAGTAACTATTCAAAATACATCTTCATCAATGCCCGGCGTAAGTGCAAAAATAAACAATCAAGAAATACCTCATTCCATAGTTGTTGCTTTGCCAATCAGAGCGGATGGAAAAATTTGGACAGGAACGGTTACATTTACTGCAAGTAAACCCATAGAAGTAGAAGTGCTTCACAAGTACCTGCCCGTTGTACAACCGGATATAAAACACGGAGAACCATCTAATGCTAAATGGTTTGATGGAACGCCTATTGCTTTATCCACAATGACGATGTTCTCAAATACCCCTGTTGCAATTACCGATAAACCTTATAGTGCTGGTTCATTCACCTTTGCTGGAACCTCTTTAGTATTCCATAAAACCAATGGACAACCGTTTTCGGTGACATATACTTTAGATGCTGTTGCAAAAAATCTCACAAAATAATTATAATAGTTTTCTTTATTTTTTATTTTTTATTTTACCTTAATATATTATTTTAATTTTCAAAAAGATGCTTTCAAGTATTTTATTAGGTCTTCCATATTACTATGTCATTAATTTATTTACCAATCAAAATAAAAAACTACCTATATCTAATCCATATATTTAATATTATTTGGTTATGGAATGAACATTAAATTTATTATAGATATGGATAAGGTCTCTTAAAGTTAACAAGATGGTTTTACCTCTAATGATCTTTTTTCTTAACTAGATTTACGAATTCTAAATTAAATATTGGTAGAATAACTTGTTTACTATATTAATCTGCTATGATGATTAGCAATCAAGATACATGTTTTTAATATCTTATTTATAATAATATCATAATTAAAATTTATGTTATTTTATTTAAATTAATGCTACAACATAGCAGTAGTAGCAACAGATGATTTAAATTGATATTTTTATTTTATTTTATTTAAAAAAACTAAAAACTATACAAAAAAAAGATTATGGAATTGATCTACTGTAGAGTTTTCCTTCAAGTGCTAATTTGTACATTTCTGCTACATAGGGGTTCCTTGCTGGAGTTTCTGCACCCAGTTCTAC
>JBDUES010000052.1:0-2701 GCA_040297625.1 Candidatus Nitrosocosmicus sp.
TGGTAACGCGTTGATATCATGAACATATTCATCTGCGGTTATCTTCATAGAAAGAATTTTCTTACTCTTTACGTCTACTGTTGCTATGTGGATTTTCAAGTATCCTTTATTCTTGTTGTTTATTTTCCATTTATCTCTCATCCACTGGCCCTCTATTCGTAATTTTAATTCCTGAATGTCTATTGCAATTATAATATAATCATTTTTGAATTTCTTACTTTTGTTATCATTTATTTTTATATCTAATTTGTTTATCTTTCTGCTTATTATACTGTAATCAGGGATAGAAGGTACTTTTCCATTAGCATGTCCCTGTGCAATACCTTCTTCGGTTTGTCTGTATGGCAAATGAAAGTATGCTTTAGCATATCCTAGTAAGAGAAGAAGAAAAGTATTTGGATAATGAAATGGATCATAATCTAATCTTATCTTTATTCATCTCTTTTAATTCAGTATTCCAGTTGTTTATGACATCAAATCCTAGCAAGATTTCACCTCTTCTAACTAGAGATTGGTTGTAAACAGGCCAGTTCATTGATTTGTTGGTTGATGTTAGCTAAATGGATTATGAAATAGAGGAATCATGCAACAAAGCAGTTTTCAATCGTAGATTTATCTTTAATCCATATTGAATTATCTATGAAGATATTTTACCAACTGTTTTGCTAAAATGGTTTTAATTAAGAATTTTTTTTATCATTTTAATAAAATTAGATTAATTCTTTTGTTCTGATTCATAGAATAGATTAGATGGATTTATTTAGAAACAAAATAATGTTATTTTTTCATCAACAAGGGTTTGCTAGTTATAATATTTTATAGTTTATATCCTACAAGTAGGGCAAGTTCAAGCCATTTCCAATAACAATCTACTTCTAAAAACCCTATATCTCTAAATCATTGGAGCTGTTTTTCCATGGATAATAGTCTATTTGTATTATCTTCTTTTTTGCGAGCGACACTGATAACTTTTAGAAATTTATTATGTTGTTCTACTGAAGGAGAAGATACATGTTCTAAATTACAAAATACTCCTGTTGGATAAAGTACATCATAAATTTCTTCATAAAGTGTATATTTTCTTTCATGTTTTAAATGATGTATTGCAAAAGCTGATACAACTGCATCAAAGTAACCCATATCAGGCAATGGCATCTCCAGATCATGTTCTAGAACTTTAACCGTGGAATCGTTTGAAAAGTTATTTTTTATAGCTTTAATCATAATTGGGGATACATCTAATGCAATTACTTCTTCTATATTTGGTAATTGAGATTTTATCAGTTTAATCAATCGTCCATCTCCTGTTCCAATATCTAGAATTCTCTTGGCATCTTTTGGAATGTTATCTATCAAAACTGATTCACCTTCTGCTCTATGTGGAATAGTATCTGCTGCTTTTAGATAATTCAAAACATGTTGAGAATCAGACCATTCTTTTTTTGACGATAAAGTCATAGTAAACTTCTTTTATTTATCCTTCTAATGTTTATTAAATTTCTTCTCCATTAAAAAACATAATAATTGGAAAAGTCTGGTATTAGGTTTTCCTTTACAAATAATACTTCTATGAATAATACTTTTAGACGGTATGAATTTTTATTATCCATATATCATATGGTCCTATCAATTTGAAAAACCTCTAGATTGAAAATGCCATATTTCCCTTAATTTAAGACATATAATATCTTCCTATTGGATTATTGGATTAATTTGTATTTTCTTCTTCCTTTTTATTTGCTAAACTACATATCTATCTGGTAAATAGAAACTAATTGACAGGCCTTTTTTTGTTATTTTTATCTACATGGTTTATTTTTCTATTGTTAAGTGGGTCATATATTACAGATATGTCAGATAGAGAAGTAATCTATTGTAATATTGTATATCATTTGTTAACTATTACTGTATTATTCTAATTACGATTAAATTTAAAAAGGATTAGGGAATCAAGCGACTTCATGCGGCTTAATACCGATATCAGGTCTCCATAAAAGATTCTATTGCTTTGTTGCATGATTCCTCTATTTCATAATCCATTTAGCTAACATTAACCAACAAAACATGTGAAATGGTTCGCCTACAACCAATCTCTAGTTAGAAGAGGCGAAATATTGCTGAGCTTTGATGTTATTAACAACTGGAATACCGAATTAAAAGAGATGAACAAAGATAAAGTTGAAGAAGAGGACCATTTCCACTATCCCAACACATTTCTTCTTCTCCTTGCATATGCCAAAGTGTACTTTCATTTGCCGTATAGACAAACAAAAGAAGGAATTGCAAAAGGACATGTCCATGGGAAAGTAATCTCTATTTTTGATTACATTACAATTAGCAGAAGAATTAACAGGTTGGATATTAAAATAGATGGTGTCAGCAGTAATAAGAAATTAAAAAATGATTATATTATAATTGCAATAGACATTCAGGAATTAAGGTTACGAATAGAGGGCCAGTGGATGAGAGATAAATGAAAAATAAACAACAAGAATAAAGGATACTTGAAAATCCACATAGCAACAGTAGACGTAAAGAGTAAGAAAATTCTTTCTATGAAGATAACCGCAGATGAATATGTTCATGATATCAACGCGTTACCAGGATTGGTTGAGACCATTACAAAATCAAATAGCATAACAGTTGACAAACTATTTGCTGATGATGGTACTTATGATAGTAATGATATTTTTAAATGTAT
>JBDUES010000053.1:0-6406 GCA_040297625.1 Candidatus Nitrosocosmicus sp.
ATCATGTTTTCCTTGCAGGTGTAAATGAAGCAAAACATAATTTACTTGATTCAATATAACCTTGTTGGCTTCGTCGCCTTTACGAGTCCTTGTTTTTAAATCTTCTGGAACAGTTTTCCACCATTCCTCAAATGTCCTCTTTTTTTGAGTGTTACCTTGTGAACTAAATCCCTTTGGTAATGTCATATTGCTACTAAATTAATCGATGATGGTATTAAATGTTTTTTAATACTTTTTTAATTTCAATGATATTGCTAAAAATTCTTTTTTATTATTAGATTTAACTTGAGAACTATATTTCGTTGCGCCTTATTTGAGGTGAGTATACAAATGTAAAACAGGAAAATCCAATTCGTCTTAATAAAATACAAGATGGGAACTTGTTGACATATTAGTAAGGATAAAGTTGGGTGTTATAGAATTATGTTAATCCTCTATTATATAAAAATAAAGCAGAAGTGAATTCCAATTATTTATAGTTGAATCAAATAGGTACTAAGAAAATCAAACTATATGATAGTAATATCTTTATGACATTAATAATATTAATTTTATTTAATGACTGGTTATAATACTGAGAAAAACGTTTATGTAATTGTTCATGGTCAAAAACAATTCTTTGAAACCGTAAAATCAAAGATTTCTACCTTTGGATTTAAAAGTGATAAATTAATCCCTGCTGATATGAATAAACCTGGAAACCCTGGTGACTTTGTTGCTATGATTTGGCCTCCGAGGGCTCCTAAAGAAATAATTTTTAGTGAAATCCTGGATTTTAATGGTAAAGATGATCAGGGAATGGGTGCTTGGACATCCCTTCATAAAAAAGAACTAGAGCGTATTACCTTAACCTAGACTCTTTTTTCTTTACTTTTTCTATAACCATGTGTAAATTGTGAATCATACACTTTTGAAAATTCATATTTTTTTGGTGATATAACGTCACCTACTATTATTAATGCAGTTTTTATTATTCTTTCTTCTTTAACTTTTTTTGATATCGTTTCGATCGTTCCTTTTATTATTTTTTCTTCTTTCCATGTAGCTTTATATACTATTGCAACAGGTGTTTCGTTAGTGTATATTCCGCCTTTTAGCAGTTCTTCTATAACTCTGTCAAGTAGATGTACGCTAAGATAAAAAGCCATGGTAGATCCATGTTTTGATAATTCAGAAATTTTTTCTCTATCTGGAACTGGCGTTCTAAACTCTGCCCGTGTAATTATTATTGTTTGGGTTATACCCGGTAATGTTAATTCTAAATTCATTGATGCGGCAGCTCCTAGTAATGATGTAATTCCAGGAATTACTTCACAATTAATTTCATCTTTTTCTAATTTATCTATTTGTTCTCTTATTGTGCTAAAAATTCCGGGATCTCCGTCATGAAATCTAATGGCGAGCTTACCGTTTTTTGTGGAATCTCTGAGAATTTCGTATATTTCATCCCGGTCTAATTTCGCTGCATCGTATAAACTAGCCTCTTTTTTAGCAAAATCTAATATTTCAGGATTTAATAGAGATCCTGATGATATTATAACATCTGCGATTTCTAATAATTTTTTTGCCTTTATTGTTATTAGCTCTGGGTCACCAGGACCTGAACCTACAAAATAAACTGTATTTTTTTGTATCATTTTTTCTTTTTGGCTATCATTATTGAAAAGTATTTATCATTGTTTTCATTGGGATTCATAGATAATTCTGATAGTTTCCTTTTTTGCAATGCTTCACTATTTGTAGATACATCCTGGGCGATAAATATGTCTGAATCTTTTGGAAAACCTGAGTCCATCAATATTTCTATTACACTATTAAAATGTCTACCATCTTTTAAGAATACTAGTGTATCACAACATTGTGCAGCAATTTTTAATCTATCCAAGTTATAACATGCAGGAATTATCCCTATTATTTCCTCCCCTTCTCCTATGGGTGTTTTAATTTCAGCAGAAAATGAGAAAATCGAGGTTATGCCTGGGACAATTTCAACTTCTATATCTTTATGTTCTTTTATTATCTCTTTGTAAATATAAATCCAAGTACTATAAAGAGCTGGGTCACCAACAGTTAAATAAGCGGTTTTTTTTCCTTTTCGTATAGAATTTGTTATTTCTATGGCGTTATTTTTCCAGTTTTCCTTTAAATTATTAAAGTCTTTAATCATTGGAAAAACCAATTGATGAATTTCCGTATCTTTATTAAGAAATTTTTCAACTATTGATAGTGCAACACTAGGTTTTCCTTCTCTTGCTGTAGGGGTATAAATTATGTCTGCATTTTTAATAACATCTATTGCTTTTAAAGTAAGTAAATCTGGATCACCTGGTCCACATCCTATACAATAAAGTTTTGGATTTGTCATAAAACCACTTTAAAAAATATTAATTAAAGTTTTTGTATTTTTATTTGGTTGCAGAAAAAATAATCACAGGATTCCTTGAAATCATCATTGTTCCAGATCTAGTTTTTTTGGATTTTGCAACAGTTACTTGGGTTATATCAATTTCTGATAATCCTGAATCTTCTAATGCTTTAAGAGTTTTATAAATTGTTTCAATTAATATGGATGTAACAACTAGTCTTCCACCATGATTTAATCGGTCTATTGCTAACTTTATTATTTTCTCTGTATCGCCAGTAGTTCCCCCTATAACAACCGCATCTACATTTAGTAAATTTGGTAAAATGTCCTGTGCCCAACCTTGAATAATTTTAATTTTATTTTCCAATCCAAATTTTACTACATTGTGTTCAGTTAGATCAATTGCATTTTTGTCCATATCTATTGCAAATACTGTAGTTTTTGTTTGAATAGCTATCTCGATTGATATGCTACCACTACCACATCCAATATCTATGGATGTGCATCCTTCTTTTAGGCGTAATTTGCTTATTATTATGGATCTTATTTCTTCCTTTGTTATAGGAACATTATCAATTCTATTAAAAAGCTCGTCTGGGATACCTGGAGTTTTATGTTCCCACAAAAAATTCTTATTCATATTTATATACTATGTTCATTAATTATCGTGAAGATTATTACCATAAATGTCAATAACATGAAAATAAAAGCAAATATTCCATTTGTTATTAGTTTTCTCTTTTTATCTTTCGGAACTTCTCCAGATATTTCCTTGGCAATGATATAAGATATGATATAAAAAATAATTCCAACTACTATTGTATATCCTATTGTATTAGATTGTACTGCATGAGGTTTTATTATTATTCCTAATATCGACCCTGCAATAGCAGCCAAAATTGTTCTTAAGTAATAGATTTTATCTTGAATGTCCAAGTATATGCGCTATTATTTTTTTATCCACCTTACATTTAATTCCTACTTTCTTATTTTGGATATGGTTCAAAAAATTCATATATTATTTATGTTATTATATTCAATATTGTGTTTATAATATTGGATGTCTATTTCAGAAATAGAGTTAAAATTCCTTGTAAAGAATGTACAGGAAATTATTGATGATGTATATTATGTAAGTACTATTTATCCTATTACAAAGAATTCTTTAATCATACGGTTTCATCACTCTCAAAAAAATGATGTCTCCTTACTTGTTTCTACTTTTGGGATATGTATTACAAAATACAAATACTCTATGATTGAAGATAATGAAGCAATAAAAAAAATCAAATCCGAATTAGAGCGTTCTAAATTAATAGATGTCTCTGTTTTTGCAGGAGAAAGGATAATACAATTTATTTTTCAAAGCATCGCCGGTATAAAATATTTTCTAATTGTTGAATTGTTCGGAAACGGGAATATTATTTTATGCAATGAATCATTAAAACTTTTAGCTCTTATCAATTCAATAAATGTTAGACATAGAATTTTAAAACCGGGACTAAATTATTTTCCTCCTCCACCAAGAGGAGTTAATCCATTTTCACTAAATTTTGATAATTTCTTATCTCTTGTTGAGTCTAATAAAACTGAAAATATCGATATCAAAAGATGGCTGGGACGAAATCTTTCTATCTCAAAGAAATTTATTGAATATATTATCAATAATTCCAAGATTAAAAATAAAAATATTAATGAATTATCTAATAATGATTTAAAAAATTTATTTGATGAATTAATTTTATTGATCAAGAATATTTCTAATGGTGTTGGTCATGAAGCTTGTATTATATTGGATGAAAATGGTCATCCTATAGATATCAGCCCTTTTATTCCTTATTCGATAAATTCAGATCGAGTTAAAACTTTTATCTCATATTCTGATGCAGTTGATGAATTTTTAAATTACCTTATTATTAATAGTGATGCTTCAAAAAATTCTGATTTAGAAAAGCGGATTGAATTATTAGAACATGATTTACAGGAGCAAGAAAAAGCTAAAAGCTTTGTTATCTCAAAATCCAATAAACTACGAGATTTTGCCACTTTGTTGATGCAACAAACAGATAGTATAATGAATATTGAAAACAATTTTTTCCAAAAAATCCTTTTTGATTTTAGTGCAACAATATTAAAAATTAAAGGAAAATATTTATTGGAAATTGTTGACGAAAAAATGCCACTGGATTTAGGCAATTTCAATATCCCAAAACTTTCATCTTCTTTATTCAATCTTGCAAAAGAAATGGAAAGAGGATTAATAACCATAGAAAATTCTCAGTTAAAATTAAATGAACAAATAGATAAACTAAAACAACAAAAAAATAAAAAACCATTATCTCATGTTAAAGTTTTAACAAATAAAGAATGGTATGAGAAATATCGATGGTTTTTTACAAGTGATGATCTATTGGCAATTGGAGGAAAAGATGCTTCATCTAATTCTGTAATTATACGTAGACATCTTACGGAAAATGATTATGTATTTCATGCAGAAGTTAATGGGTCTCCCTTTTTTATATTACAAAATGCTAACAATTCAAATGCTGATATATCTCAAAGTATTTTAGAGGTTTCTCAAGCTACAGTATCATTCAGTAGGTCATGGAGAGATGCTTTGTCAAGCTCTGATGCATATTGGGTGCTTTCTTCTCAATTAAAAAAGGGAGCTCCAACAGGACAATTTCTTCCTAAAGGCTCATTTGTAATAGAGGGTAAGAGAAATTTTGTAAAGAATTTGGAGATAAAACTTGCTATTGGGATATCTTTTATCGATGATAAACCATTGTTGATTATAGGGCCATATCATACAGTAAAAAAAAGATCGATCTGTGTTAGGACCTTGTTGCCTTCTGGTTTAGATGTAGTTAAAGCGTCAAAAAAAATTAAAGCAGATTTTGTAGACTATTTAATTAAAAATGATTTTCCAAAAAATATGGTTGAATATCTTAAAGGTTTATCAATTGATGAAGTAGTTAGAATTTTGCCAGTTGGTCAATGCAAATTATTACCTATTGAAAAAGGCAACTTGAATCATAATTTCGATATAATAACAGAAAAGTAATTAAATTCAGGTTATAATGATTTGATATGGCTAAAGATATTCGAGATGAAGATACGGGAATGACTACTAGGATATTGGTTAGTGATGTTATGAATAGTCCTATTATTCATGCAAAACCTGATGATGATATTATTACAATATCAAAACTTATGGATGAAGCTCAAATTGGAAGTATTGTTATTATGGATAATGATTTACCATTGGGAATAGTGACAGATTGGGATATTGTTACTAAAGCCGTTGCAAAAGGTTCAATTCCATCTGGAATAAAAGCATCCGAAATAATGCAAAAGCTGGTCACAATTAATGGTGATGAAAGTATTACCTCTGCAGCAAGACTCCTAAGACAGCACAATATAAAACGTTTAGGTGTAACTCATAAAAACAACGTGGTTGGAATAATTTCAGTATCTGATGTTCTGGCAGTTACCCCTGAATTATTTGATGTTGTTTCTGAAAAAGCATTGTTAATTCGAGGGGAAATTGGACGTTCTCCGCGAAATGTATCTGGATATTGTGATGAATGTGGTGAATGGTCTGATTTTCTGCTATATGCAGATGGGTCATATACTTGTGAAGCTTGTAGGGGAGAATAATAAAATAGTTTAATGAATTCATTGATTTTCTTATTTATTTATTCTTCAATTGCTTTATATCTTGACTTTAAAGATTGAAATTGAAATTCCTTTTTTTTGAATTTCTGTATCACGTCCTGTTATATATTCGAACTAGATACTTCGATGAGTTTTTATCTTAATCCTACAGCCGAATTTATTAGTAAAATCAATTCTGCATAACTGTATCCAAACCTGTAATTTTGAAATAGGTAACATCTTTTTATTCGATGATCCTATACCAAATAGCATAATTAAACAAACAATTATTTTTGATCTAACGATCTTTTAATAAATGCTTATAGCTAGGCTGATTGTATTATCATCTTATATTCCTTGACACTTACCAAAGAATCCTTTGAA
>JBDUES010000054.1:0-3876 GCA_040297625.1 Candidatus Nitrosocosmicus sp.
CAAATATATTAAATAATTTTTTTAGTTTACAAAATAAAAAAAGTTCTGTTCACAGAATATAAAATCATCTAGACCTATCATGGAAACGCCAACAAATTTGAATGAAATATATTACAAACTAAATGCAAATAACAATATTATTAATATTCAAAATAGTGAGAAAGATAAAGTACATTAATCATATAACACAAGAAAAGAATAAAAAATTAATGATTTCCTTACCCGAATTACCAACACACCAAAATCAAATGCAAAATCTTTTTCCATTAGTAAAGCAGATACAAATACAAAAAAAAGGATGATAAAAAACAATCTTAAATGTCAATATCAGGTTATCATAAATACCCTATAGAAAAAATTAATTTTATACCATCATTTTACTAAATAACAATATGTATATACATATTTTAAGACAAGATATTTTATTTTTATTATTCCCTATAAAAATATTTTAAAACCCGATAACAATCAAACAATTATCGTACAATAAAAAACGTGATTTTAAATATATAAAATTATATTTATCAATGAAATAAATAACTAAACCGTTGTTTTACAATCCATTATGAATTTTATGAAAGATAAAAATTTACTATCACATTTTCGATATAAAAAATAAGAAAAGTTGAGGATAAACAAAAATATTGTTTATATTTTTCGATTTTCTACGGGCATAGGTTCAGGATTATTTGGATCAGGTTGAGGGACGGGGTCCCCAGGATTTGGTTGAGGTGGTGGATATGGATCACTCATTTAATTATCACCATAGATTAGATTATCGTCATTATTTTATTTTTCCTTTGAACTTTTTTAATTGGCATAAAAATAGTCTATTTGGATAAGTATTGTACTATGCCTAAAAATAAGATAAAGATGAAAAAAGTAGGAGATGATAGTATATTAATTCCATTTAAATATTCTGAAATTATTTAAAGACTATGAAAGATAACGATGAACTTTTGGAATTTTTAATAAGAAAAGTTGAAGAAACAGGGATAGGCGCAGGAATTACATTGTGTATTAAGGGAGCAATTTTAACTGGAAATTTAATTAAATCTAAAATATACTATGATAAAATGATAGAAATGTATGATTTTGATAATAGTCAATTAACTGCAAAGAATCAGGAAGAAATAGATAAATGGAATGATTACCACACGGAATATGTTGATTTCATAAATGAATTGAAAAAACAAGACAATCAACAAAATTTAGAATACATCCATTTAGAACACGTAACTTTCAGAAATGTCCATGCAAATATTTTAACTCAAGCAATAGTTTGGAGAGGAAAACTGTCGTCTATAGATGGATTTTCGATTGGAATATCTACAAATTCTATTTTATAATTTTTCAAATTTGACAACATTATAAATATATTAAAAATTAGGAAAAATTATGAAATGGAGATTTCAATATCATATATTCAACCAAAGATAATTTCACAAGAGTAATTAAAGTATCAATATATATTAAATCACCGTACAAGTTTTAAAAAAATTAAAATCAATTTCCACAATGTAACTTTTATTTAAGAATTAGATATTTCTGAAAAATTACTACAACATCCAGAATAGAAAAGAAGTTGTTAAAATTATATAATATACAAATAATCAAAAATTTATATAGAAATTGAAAATTAAATTGCATATTTCTAAAAAATTTTCACTGTGGATATATTGAGAAAGAACATTAGATATATTAATTTTAACACGTAAAAATACAAAAGAAATGATTCCGCCATTCGGAAGCCATGAATTAATATCGGAATTACCTCCATCATTTGAATCCATACTTAGACCATATATTGGCTTTCTTACGTTTGGAATAGATCTTGCTGCAGGAATAATTATCACTATTTCCATCTTCACATCTTTATTTTCATTTTTTAAAATATTAAGGAAATCAACCAAAGAGCAAACAACTTACAAGGAGACAATTCGATTAGGTTTAGCTAGAGGGATGTTATTAGCATTGGACTTTGAAGTAGGAAGCGATATACTAAAAACAATACTATTACCTGGATTAAATGAATTGGTAACACTTGGAGTAATAGTTGCAATAAGAATAATACTTAGCTGGTCATTATCAAAGGAAATTGATAGACATTTCAACAACAATCAATGAATATGATATAAAATAAATCATAATTATCGAATTTACCTTCCTTTACTATATTATCAAATGATTGTTTAATTATACATATAATATTTAGAGCCTATCCCAAAAATCGATAGAAATATAGCTAATTTCCATCCTTATTCAAATGTGTCCTGCACCAATCAGCAGAAGCAGAAGCAGAGAAAGGATAAACATACTATACTGGCTAACATAATTTCATACTGTTCATATTAACCGGTAAGTCAAGTTTGTAGGATGTCAAAGCATTTCTACAAAATCTATCAATATGTGAGCACAATATCACGGGTAATTTCCTTATGCTATACATACAATCTCATTAAGAGATGGATCTAATAGAAAGACTTTACGAATTTATGTTAGACAGTATATCACAAAGATTCCTGATACATTATGGGATGAGATTAGTCCTGTATTACCAACAGAAAAACAAAATAATACAATTGGTCGTCCAATAGTTCCATTTAGACAGATACTGGATGGTATCATATGTATATTCTCAGAACCGGATGCCAGTGGTGGAAGATGCTGCCTAGCGAATATGGTTCTAACTCTACAGGTCACAGACGATTTCTTAAAGAATGGGTCCAGTTAGATATTTTTAGGAAAATATGGGTTAGGTTATTGAAAGTATATGATGATAAAAAGGGTATCAAATGGATATTGTAGCAATCACTTGATAGTATATCCATAAAGTCACCTTTAGGGGCTAAGACCGGAAGTAATCCTACTACAGATGGAAGCAAACTGGGCACAAAAAGGCATATTTTAACAGATAAAAAAGGTATCCCGCTTTCAGCTATTATAACATCGGCCACTAAACACGATATAAAAGCAGTAACTGATGTTATTGACAATGCCGTTGTTAAGAGCAATGTAAACGATATGCTATATCTTCTTGTAAAATAGTTGTGTTTGTTTACTATCACAACACCTATAGCTTGCCACTCTTAACTAATACTATTATGAGGGATACATTCCTCATCAGAATACTTACCACTGATGAAAAGAATCTTTTACACCTGTTGATGCTTAAAGATAAAGAATCAGGACATAGAGCCAAGATAATACTACTTAAAGATGAAGGATACACAGTCCCTGAAATAAGAAAGATGACAAATCATCATGATCATAACATAAGAAAATGGATACACCATCGATTCGATCAACAAGGGATTGATGATATTATATCAAAAAAACACAGTCATAAACAACACAAGTTTGATAATGATATGGAGAAAAAGATTGTTGATATAGCATCATCAAATCCAAGATCTCATGGTTTGGGATTCTCTACATGGTCATTGCGTGTACTGGCAGGCTTTCTTATGCATGACCTAAAGACTGTCGATAGAATAAGTCATCATTCAGAAATAAGGAATATCCTTCTAAAACATAAAATAAAATGGATGTAGAAAATCTAAAACTGTTTTGTTAAATAAAAGCAATGACCCCGAATACGCTTTGAAAAAACGTATATTGAACAGCTAAGGTACAGCACACCCCCAGATTCTGTACTTTTATATGTAGATGAGAAAGGGCCAGTAACAGCAAAGACTCATGGTGGTACTTCGTGGTCATCGACACCGGTAAAGATAGAAAAGGCTCAAAAGATAAACGGGCTACTAAATGTATTTGGAGCGTATGACCACACAAATGATAAGATGCATGTACATTGTTATAGAAATAAGACCGGGAAAGAAACAGTTTATCGATTTTCTAAAAAGAGTAGATAGA
>JBDUES010000055.1:0-17575 GCA_040297625.1 Candidatus Nitrosocosmicus sp.
TATCAGGTTTCAAAACATGGTAAAAGAGATGACAATGAAGGTATCGCTATACAACCTGTTTAGAAGAATTGTATAAAATGAATGTATATAGTTTCAGGAAAACTAGTTATGCAACAGAGCAAAAAAAGATGCCTATTTATGAAGGTTTTCTATTACTTTGGGGCAATTCTTTTAGCATTAAGCCGTCGATATCCTTAAGAATATGAAACGTTGCTCGCATAATTTTAGATAGATACTTACAAAAATCACAAATATAAAATCTATAGTAAGTTGATTGAAAACGATTTTTTAGATGCATAAAAAAGGTTAACTAAAAGATATTAACAGAAATTAATTAGTCTGAATTATCTGAATCCATTTGTAATATGGATTAAAGAAACGAAATTGGTTTAATTGGGTCGGAAAAATATACTATATATTTATATTCTATCTGGCATATATACATTTGAAGAATAATGGATGATTTTGATAAAGATTTTTCAGGATTTGATTGGAAAAATACTCCTGCCTATAAACATCCTGGAGGAAAGGATTGTCCATGCCCAAAACATGAGTATATTCGTGAACAAATTAATATAGCGAGAAGTTTAAATTCAGATACTAAAAACCTTGATTCGAACAAGAGACCATCTTCAAATGTGACTTTAAAGTTTTGTCCTGATCATTATAATGTTTATTTTAAAGAAGTGATTCCCGCTATGCCTTTAAAATATAGGATAATGACTAAAATCGCATTAAAATTAGGCGCAGTTGTTATTCAACAAATTCCATATATGATGTCGGAGAAATGTTTCTATTGTAAATTTGGTTCAGGTGGATTTGACAAGAAAGTCGAATTACCGCCCATTTAGTTTTTCGTTTTAAATTAAAGTCTATTTTATATATAAATTCATAATCAAGTTATAATGATTTGAGGTTATACCTAAGGAGGATATATTCCTTACAATTATTGATAAATATGGTATCTTATTTCCAGATACAGATTTAAATCCTTCTAAAAATGTTTCCTGAATTTTTTTATATTTTTCTGTATCAAGATCAATAAGACTTGATAAAAATAGGCCTATATCCAAACTTTTAGCAAAAATTGAATTTTGTTTTTGAATAAATCCAATATCCGTTCGAACCAGATCTGATCTATTAACCAGATAATTTTGTGCCTTGTTGTCTATAAAACAGAAACCCGCATTATGTAGTCTACCAGTTATTGCTCCCGCTTTGAAAACAATATTCAGGTCCCCATCATTTTTTAAAAACTTGTATAAATTCCCATCCTCTATATATTCTTCTATGATTGTATTTTCACTGATATGATATAGCTGAGGAGTGGGTATACCTATTTTATTTAATTTTTGTCTATTCTCATCACTTTCATTCATCAAAATCAATTTACCGAGTTTGGGAGGTGATGATGGATGTAATAAAATTACTGATATTAAAGAGTACAAGAAAATCAAAAAGTACTCATTTATTACTTTTGTAACTTTATCTTTTTTTATTATTACTTTTCTTCCATCTACTTTTGTAATTTTTATATCTCTCTGCCAATTTACCCAATTCAATATATTTTGCTGATTTAATAAGAAAAATCCATATTAAAAACCTTTAATTTTTTTTAGGAAAGATTCCATAATCATATTATATGAAAATTTATAAACCCATTTATTCTACCATTAATGTGCTTAATCACACAAATTATTTTAAAATTTTTACTACATTTTTAATTGCAGGGGTTCTGATATCCTTAACAGGAATAAATTCTATCGCGGCTAGCAATTCGCAATCCCATAACTTACATTTCGGTAAAATTGCAAGTATTAACCACGGTTGGATCTTGTCTGGAAGTTTGATAACCGATATAAATAAAACTAATTCAGCCAATGGCGGTTTTTACAGTATTTTTAATATGGTTATGACCAATGGATCTGCTCCACATATTCACAAAATATACAATGCAACTGTAAATAATGTGACTCAAAAAGGAAATGAAACTATACTTGATGGTACAGTTTCAATAACTATGAAAAATGGACCGGTTGATAATGTTCCTACCAAAGTTATAATTGGAAATAACAATACAATTGCTATTTCACTGGATTCATCTAAAACAGGTAACCATTTTGGAAATACTCCTATTTATGGACTATTTAACAACCAAAAAGAAGGGATGACCGTGATAAAAATGTTAGTTAGCGATCCTGAGATGATGAAAAAATGGATACCGATGATAACAGGGAATATAATGCAAAATATAAAGGACTGGAAAAGGAATCATCCAATGATGAATGACAATATGTCTTCCAATATCCCCATGATGATGATGATGAAACATCCAATGATGAATGACAATATGTTTAATAATTATTCAAAATAATTTAAAATTTTTTTAGCCTGCATATTTTTTTACTTTTAAATATACGTTTAAAAAATTTATTTATTTTTTTACTTCACTATCTTCCGATACATAAACCTGATGGCAAACTAGTAATGCAATTGTTATTTGTAATATAATTATTATTAATGTTTAGTGGAAGATTGTTAGCATTACTGATGTCCAAAACATTATTAAATACATTATTGAAATTTAATTTATTAAAAGAACTTTGAACATCCAAGAAAATACCAATTGTTGAATTTAATATATTGTTTCCTTCTATTGTAGAATCAGCAGTATTCATGAAGGTTATCCCAGAAATGCTATTTTCATTCAAAAGGTTGTGTTTTATATTTGTTTGATTATTTGAATGAGATGAGATTCCAATGGTATTATTATTTAGCATGTTACCAATTATATCAGTAAGCTTTGTTCCTGTAATGTATATAGCGACTGTATTATTATTTATATTTACATTTTTAGTCACAATGTTGTTACTTCCAGATATATATATCCCGGATTGAAATCCTGAAATCACGCCATTACCCATTATAGAAACATTTTCTTGCCCTCCAATCATTATTCCAACTTTACTGCTATTTATTCCGGGGCCTTTTATAGAAAATCCATTGAGATCTATTCTAGTATTTTTATCTCCGACAATTAAACCATCATTATTACAAATTAAATTGGAAATTAATTTAACATTCCCTTTTACAACTTCTCCGCATGCGAGATTTGTAGTTGTAGACGTAGCAGTGGTATCTTTACCTTCAATATGCAAGGTTGAATTGTTAGATGCAGCTAAAACCGCGGTTTTGGTAATTGGAATTATCTGAATAACCACTAAAATGGAGAAAATCGCTATTAAATAAAGTGGAAAATGACTATTCCTGTAATTTGAAAATAGAGTAATCATTGAATAAAATTTATATAATCTAATTATATCAATATTGCCATTAACAACGATTATTTGAAAATTAAAAATAAAGTGCAAATCAATATTACAAAAATAATATTTAGGAATAAACAATATTCATCATCATCATCATCATAATTCATCAGTACAATAACGTTTTTAAACGCTTTAGAAAAAATCGCTTATACTATTGCAAAGACTGTATTTTACACCCTATGGCGTTGGTTTGGGACATGCAAGTAGACTTTTAGTTTTGGCCAATAAATTCAAAGAATTTGGATGTGAGTCAAAATTTTCATCTTTTGGAGAAGCAAGAAATTATCTAAATATTCATGGATACGAATGCAACAGCATTCCCCCTGTAGAGTTTTTATGGGGGAGAGAAGGAGAATTTTCGATTAAACACAATATCACCAAAATTCCACGATGGGTAACAAATGTACCCATTCAAATTAACAAAGAAATAAAATACTTGAAAAAATTCAATCCAAATATCATAATTTCGGACTCTAGAGTATCCTCATTAATTGCAGGAAAAATTTTAAATATACCCACAATTTTGTTGATTAATCAAATAAAACTCCTACTAACTCCAGCATTAAGGAAATATAATATTGTTAAATTTTTTGAGACTTGTTTTGGGGAATTAATGGGTGGCTTATGGAATATATCAGACAAAATCTTAATACCTGATTTACCTCCACCGTATACGATTTCTGAAGAAACAATAAATTCAGTCAGTTCCACAAAATCCAAAATAAATTACATTGGATTTATAGCATCCAGAAAGATCCTTTCAACCAATAAAGTAAATAATGTTGTAGAATCTCTTCAAATAGATAAAAATAAACTGCTAGTCTTTGTCCATATTAGTGGTCCTAAAGAAACAAGAAAACCAATTATTGTAAAAATTATTGAAGCATGTCAAAATATAACCAATATTCAATTTATTTTTTCAGAAGGGAAAGCTAATGGAGACACCATTCCAAAAAAAATTTCTAACAATATTTGGTATTATGAATGGTGTCCGTATCGGGATGAAATTTTTCATCTTTCCAATATATTAATAATTAGAGGAGGACATACAGCAATTTCACAAGCAATTCAATTTGGGAAACCGTTTATATCAATACCTATAGAAAATCACGGTGAACAACTTTCAAACTCTAATAAAATAGAAAAATTAGGAATTGGGATCACTCTCAATCCAAAAATAATAAATACTACAATTATTAAGAAATCGATAGAAGATATCATTTACGATAATAAATACAATAAAAAAGCATTACAGTTAATGGAAATAAGCAACAAATTAGATGGAATCGAGAATATCAAGAATATCATCTTTTCCCATGTCTAAATTAAACTTTGAAATTTCTTTTGATGATACTTTAATCATATTAACAAATTTTTGATATGTCGATTCAAAATTTTTCTGTGTAATATCCAAAAAAGAAATATTAGAATCTAGTGATTGTTCATCGATTGCAGAATTATTAATATTATAAAAATCTTTTAAATTCCTTTTAAATTCATAATTAAAAAGAAATGGCGTTAGGGGTATTTTTCCTGCCTCAAAAGACAAAAGGATATTTTTTTTAAAAAACCATAAGGGGTGCAAAAAAGGCAGATGCGGAAGACACAGAAAATTGGCATCTATTTTTAATTGCAACAAAATTATCACAATAATTTCATCCTGTATCAATTTTGCCATCATTTTTAAGTTCATATCAATTTTGCCATCATTTTTAAGATATGGTTCGCTGATATCTATATTAAGGTCATTGAGTTTGATTAAATTAAGATCAATATTTTGAATAGGGTATCTTTTAATAATTTTCTCGAGTGCTTTTAAAATTTTTATTAATTGATTTTCACTATTATAAAAAATGAAAAGAAATGGGAAAAACCCGTTATCTAAAATAGAAGTAAGAGCTAAAAAAGAATATTCGCTGTAAATTGGACAAATAACTTTTTCCTTCAAAAATTTAAAAGGCATAGCATCTTTACCTCTTTTTAGCATTAAACTAATATATGCAAAATCACTGCCAATCAATACAAATAGAATCTTGTCTGCTTCAGATTCATTCCTAACATATTTGATACCATTAGATAAGATTGAAAGCTCACTTATTATAAAAAACTCTAAATCTTTTTTAAAAAATATATATTCATTTTCTTTTAATATATTCTCTCCTGAAGTTGTTATTGTGATAGCGAACTTTTCATCTTCAAGTAGAATTTTTTTCCCAATTTGAACAACCGTTTGGGATAGGATATCATAATCAATTTCTGCGGATTTAGCTATAAATATACATGATATGCCCGGGACTTTACTTAACAGATCCATTGCAAAAACTATTTCATTATTTTTTTTTAATTTAACAATATAATAAAGTCCATCTTTTTTTATGGATAAAAAATATATATTGTTTTCATGTAAGACATCAACAATTAATTTTTTCAGATAATTTAAGAATATGCCCGAGTTGATTATAGATTCTATTATTATTACCTTATTATTTTCATCATCCATTTTCCAATCTCTAAAATGTACGATGACATTGAATAAAAATTATATTGATATCATGGATTAAGAAATTGTAAAATATTTTCCCTATCTGGTGCATTTGGCATATATTTTAAATATGTTTTAAACGATTCCTTGGCAGATTGCTTGTCTCCAAGTTCTAAATTAACGATTCCAAGATTTTTATGAATAGGGCCAAATCTTATGGGATTGATTTCTATGGCTTTAGCGTAATTTTCCTTGGATAATTGATAATTTTTATTTTTAAGATAATAGTTTCCTAGCCCCTTGAAAGCTAAATAATATTTTGGATTTATTTTAATGATTCGCTCATATAGCGGTATACATTTTTCATTGTTTTGTTCGTTTAGAATTCCAGCAAGCAAGAATAATATTTGAGGATTATCCGTATTCTCGTTGTCAGACAAATCATCATCATTGTTTATATTGGAAGTTAAAATATTGATTGATTCCTGTAATTTTCCTTGAATTTTCAATCTTTCAGTTTCAAGGTAAATCCTGTTTGATTTTTCAAAGTCAAACAAGTCATTTTTAAATATGTTCTCCATCTCTTTTGGAAATATTATAATAGAAAAATAATCATCTTCCGACCATTCATCTTCGAATTTATCTTCTGGGATGGCTCCATAAGAATCAGGTTCTGGTATATAAGTTATAATCCTATTTTCATTTGTATCATAGCCGCATACAATAGTTGCAAATTGAACTGTATCACCAATTCCTGGCAGAACAACAATAACTGGAAAACCCTGATTAACTCTTTTTTTTATATCAGAAAGAGATCCACGATAAGCAATAAATGAAAGATTTAACTTTTTTTCAATTATTTCCAAGCCTTCAATAAAAACAATGCCTTTAAAATTTTTATAATTAACAGATCTTTTTTCAATTTCGACAGTAGGTATTTCTTCACCCCAGAACCTAGATATCACGTTTATTACGAGTGGAAAAACCACATTTTCTTCAGTTTTATTTACTAAAGGTAATATAATGTGACCTGCATCATCATTTTTGTCTCTTTGCACAAGTTTACAAAAAACAATATTAAATAAAAATCATAATGTCAGAACATATGCATTTGAGAACCCCCAGTTAAAATCCATATCATCATTTTGTATTAATTGATTATAGAAAAAAGTGAAATCCGTTTTGATGGTTTACATATATTATTCAAAAATGATTGACATGGTTTATTATCACCTGTCACAATAGAACAAAAATTGCAATTTTAACTTATTTAAAACAACAACTGATTGAACATTATTAATAAAACCAAATAATCGATAATCACCACTAGAACTATAATTTTAGGAAATTTTCTATTAGATACTTTCCATGTTTTCCACTTTTTTCTGGATGAAACTGTGTTCCAAATAAAGGTTTATCATTAAAGCAAAAAAATTCATTCTTACAGGAGTTAGAACTACCCAATAATGTAAAACTTTTAGATAATTTAGATATACAAAAATTATGGCTTTCATACATCTCTACTGATTCATAATTAGGTAACAAAACCGTTGGTTTCAAAATATCAATCTTTACCATATCATTTATTTTCTCCATTTTCTTTAAAGTTCCGCCCAAAGTTAAAGCAAGTATTTGACCTCCATAACAAATTCCTAACAGAGGTTTATCAAGAATTATACATCCTTTTACAATGCAGGAATTTATTTTATTGATGAGTGTGGAATTATGTTGTCTTCCGGATAGAATTACGTTATCATATTCCTTTAATAAAACAAGATAATCGTAATCAAAAGAAGAAAGATATTTACAATCATAACATGTCAAATTATTGTCAAGATCATTTAATACTTTAATAATATTGGAAATATATGGAGAAAAATTATTAATTAACAATGTTTTCAATAGCTTTTAATTAATATCATAATGGAAAATATTTTTAGTTTACTTTTTTATTAAAAAAATAATTAAATATAAAATTAATTAATACAAAATAATTGAAACAAAGGAAACCGATTTTGATAATAGATGATTCTATCAATTCACAAAGAATTAAAAAAATATTTTATGACAATGAAGTGTATTTTGTGGAATATCATATACAAAAATTTGAAGAAAGCTGTTGTGGCGAATTGCCTACTACCAAGGCACCGTCAGTAATTGCAGCTGAAGGTATCTATAGAGGAGAAGAAAATATAAAGAATTATGTAAAATATTTAAAAGAAAACCAAATAAAACAGCAGCAGCAACATGATATTCCAAAAAACAATGACAAAAAAATAGAAGAAGAGAGTGAAAGCGCTTATTGGTAACTATCTCTCGTTCTAGCAATATATTTTCAATTAACAGAGAGATGTTTAGTTAAAAATGAATGAACATCATTAATTTTTATTCTTTCTTGACTCATTGAATCTCTGTACCGAATTGTAACAGTATCATCATCTATTGTCTGATGATCAATAGTGAATGCGAATGGAACTCCTATCTCCTCTAAACGGCGATAGCGTCTACCTATAGAACCAGATTCGTCATAAAATATATCAAAATCCTTGTTTATTGAAGACCACAGATTCATAGATTTTTTTTTGAACTCATCCTTTTTTAAAAGAGGCAAAATACCAGCTTGAATTGGAGATAAATAGGGTTTTAACTTTAGCAAAACTCGGTCATCTTTCTCTTTATCTATAAAATAAGAATGTTCTAATATGGAATATATACATCTATCAACCCCTAAAGACAATTCAAAAACATGTGGTAAAACTTTTACTTCATCATCCATAACATAAAGATTTGTTTTACTAATACTCGAATGAGATAATAGATCATAATCTGAACGATAGTTACATGCTACAATCTCAAGCCAACCAAATGAAGTATCAACTTCAAAATCAAAAGCAATACTAGAATAAAATGCTTTTTCATCATCCAATAATCGTCTAAGCCGTGTTCTTTTATTGGAAATGCCAGTTTTATTGAAAAATTCTATTAATAATGATAAATAATATGCAACAACTTTATTTGGAAGAATTTTTTTTTCTAGGGCTTCCATCGCAGTAATTTCTATCATTTGGTGGTTGTCATAAATTCTTAAAATGGTATTTTTTACCTCATCAAATTTTGGTAGATCATCCAATTTGTTTGGATTAAAGAAAATTTCAATTTCGGCTTGATAAAATTCTCTAAGACGCAATAAACCTTGACGAGGAGAAATTTCATTTCTAAAACTTTTGCCTATTTGGGCAATACCTAATGGCAATTTTCCACGATTCACCTTGAAGATTCGAGGAAAATCAACAAAAATAGATTGACAAGTTTCAGGTCTTAAATAAGCTTCATCATGATTAGGTCCGATTTCTACCTTAAACATCATATTGAATCTTTCTGAAGTAGAAAAGTCTCCATTGCAATTAGGACATCTAATATTATTTTCTTTAATAAGCAGATCTACTTTATCATTTTGTAAACGTTCAGGCACCTCTATGTTAGCTTTATCCTGTATCAATTTGTCTGCTCTAAATGAGCTTTTACATTTTGTACATTTTACCACCGGATCAGAGAAATTTTTGAGATGTCCTGATGCCAAGAAAACGTTTTTACTCATTATTTGAGTTCCATCTATTTCTAACATACCATCTCGTCTTACCAATTCCCGTCTCCATAAATCAAGAAATTTGTTTTTAATTTTTACTCCGTTAGGACCATATTCCCAAAAACCAGCATTAGAATCAGAGTATAGTTCACAACTGGGAAAGTAGAATCCTCTTTCTAAAGCGAGTTGAAATATATCATCATAGGTACTCATTTATAGTTATTTAATATGAAAAATTAGATCCTTAAATCTATTTGTAAAACGTGTACGGAAAAAAAGATTCTCACATCGACCAGATTAGACCATTATCAAAAGTAAATAATAAACGGAAAAGGTGAATAATTCAGAATACAATTAAAATATTCAAATTCAGTTATAAAAATTTATATAAAATATTAAATGGGACTATACTGTGTTTTTTTTATATTTAAATCATTTACCTTATCGAAAAATGTTTGTTATTATTATTATAAAAGTATATTCTGATATGTAAAAAAATTATTAGAGTAAATACCTGACGACGATTAAAAAAAATAATCAATTTAAAAATACTTTCTTTACTTTCTCCATATATTTAATTACAAGTTATAGATTGATAATATGGAGACATAACACGATATATTAAGAATGCCACTTGTAGTATTTGAGGGGATTAACACCGCCCTAAAAACAACAATAATCGATCAGCTTTTACAAAAATATCCCGAAAAAATAAAGACATTTACCTTTCCTACCGCTAAATATCAAGACCTTTTATCGTCGCTTTCTGAAAATAACCCCGAAAAACTAATTTTTAAACATTCGATAATTGAAAATGATTTTATAGAAAATAAATTAGAAATTTACAAAGAATCTAGAAAATACTTGGTTATTTTAGATCAATATTATTTGTCAAATATAGTATATTTTGAATATCTATCTAAAGGAATGGATGATAGAATCAAACAATATACAAATGTTTTAAGAAATATCAAGCATCTTACTCCTGATCTATTCATATTATTATGGAGTGTGGAGATAAACGAGAGACAACATAATATCTTTGATAACGATGAATTACCCCAAATCCATAACCTTTATTTTAATGAAGTAAAAGAGTTAAGAGAGATAGGTAAAATAAAACTATTTGAATATATTGAGACCCTCAGATCAGATACATATCACAAAGTTGAAAAAATATTAAAAGAAAAAGGATTGTTAAAATGATGATTTACATATCTGTATAATTGTTAAAGTGTAACCTAAATTCAAATTTTTGTAAGACACAATCATCAATAAATCATAAATTGTGATTAAAACATATTTTATAAAATTAATAAAAACTCTATCTATTTTTATTTTATCTCATATATGTATTTACACGTATTAAAGTCACCAATATCTCCATATCAGATATATTTGTTTCAAACGCTTTATCATAACTTTTAATCCATAAGCAGAATATGGATTTTGATTTTTTATTTTGTATTATTAACAAGTCAATTGAAGGATAAAGATTTGGTGATGCCCCGATTTATTATTCGTTTAAAAATCTAATTATATATATGAAAATCTAATCAATGAACAAAATCTATTTTGCTTTTATCTAATTTTTAGATAAATTACTCCTTTTTTTAACTTGTATTTAATGCAATTTAATTTATCATTAACTTTTTTCTAAAATTAAATTATTTTAATTTTCAAAATTAAATAAAGTATCATTGTTTTTCAATTTGTTCTTTATACAAATCTGATATAACCGTAATTTTATCCAGATAATATTATAGAGACACATTAACATATTTTTCAAGTATTTTTATTTAATAAATTTTTAACATACACTATATTATCAAGATTATTTCTTACATCATCTATAGGGGTTTCCATAATGAAAGGAATGTGATATAATTTTTTATTATTTAATAAAAATTTAAAACCTTTTTCACCAATATTTCCAATTCCTATATGATAATGCCTATCAAGGTTGGAACCTAGTTTGCCTTTTGAATCATTTAAATGAATTACTTTAACTCTATCTAAACCAATTTTATTTGTCATGATATCTAGTATTTCAATTATGCCATTTTCGTTTGACAAATCATACCCTGCAGCAAATGCATGGCAGGTATCAAGGCACAATCCAAAATTTCTGGAATTTAATCTATCTAAAATTTCTGCAATTTCATCAATGGAGCTGCCGATACTATTTTTTTGTCCTGCACTATTTTCTAATAATATCTTTACAGTATTTTTTTTTGAATTTAAATCAGAATAATTATTTAAAACAGTATTACAGGCATTTATTAGCTGAGAAATACCATTTTTTGATCCTTTGCCTAAATGACTTCCCAAATGAATCACAAGATGAGGAATCTGAAGAAGATTACAACGATTTACTTCATCTTCAAAAACCTCGAGTGATTTTTGATACATTTCGCTTTTAGGTGCAGATAAATTAGGCAAATAAGGCATATGAACAACTACTGAATCAGAATTTATCGAGCTTTCTTTTAGTTTATTTATAAATAGTTTTGATTCCTCTATTGAAATATTCTTTGTTTTCCATTGTCTTGGACTACGCGTAAAAATTTGAAAAGCAGAACAGCCTATACCTAAGGCATTATCTATTGATTTTGATAAACAACCACTAATAGAAACATGAACACCTACTCTAATAGTCATTTTAAACAAATTAATTGCGTCGAAATTTATAAGTTGATGATATCAAATCATAAATAAAGATGATGATAATAATAAAATTATATACAATACCCCTAGAAATGATTCAAGAGTTAAAATAATTATAGATAATGTTACCTAAAAAAAATCAAAATAAATTAACATTATTTGTTTTCATACTGCTTATATCATATGTTTGAATCGTATCAGTAGGCTTAAAATATGAACGATGGAGATTTAAGTATTATTTGGGTATGCACCCAATGTAATCAAAATTTTTTATTTTATTCAGATATGCAAGATCATAAATCTACTACGGGGCATTCAAAAATATACAAATTTGATTTATTATCTGGTCGAATGATAGATAGGATAGAAATGAGCTAGAGATAAACAAAAGATAATGACATTTGTGTAAAAAAAATAATTTACTACAAATCTTTCACTTTAAGCTTTTTACAAAAGATTATCATATGATTTTTTAAGCCAAATTGTTGATAAATGTAACAGAAATTAATTGTATTCTAAAATAAGGTCAATTTCAATTTATTTAAAAACTTGAATAAACTTTTTTACCAAATCCATTGTTCTTTTTCCATTATTTTTAGGAAAATATTGATGATTTGAAAATTTCCTAGCTTCTTTGATAACACGATGATAACATTGAGCTTGCTGTAATAATATGGATAAAACCAATATAGAAATAATAATTACAGATATAAAGGTTATCAGGTGTTCTCTCATAGTTATTTTTGGGATTAAATTTATTTAAATTTTTAGAATTAATAAATAAAAATAAATTAAAATCCACCAACTAGTATCAAGTATTTCCAATGCTATCATTATTTCATATTTAAAAAATATGAAATCCCACTGCTTTTCAGAAAATTATGTAATGCCTTGTTTGAATCTAGTTTAAACCATCTTATCCTTACAATAATACATCTTAGAATTAATGTTGGTGGAGGGTGAAAATATACATACGGTCTACCACGACAATGTTTCTTCTTTGGAGAATCATCAATAGGCCATGGTATGCTACCTAATATAAAGAGAATATTAAAAAGGGGATTACTTTATTGTATCACGAGCTAATCTTTGGGCCGGATCATCAAAATCATATCCCAAGGGTTATCTTTAAGCTGTTGTAACTATATATTAAAAGAATAAATTTGAATTATGAAAGTCTCTAATAATTAGTTATATGATAATAATAATTGTTTCATGGAATAGAAATTAAATATTAAAAGATAAATAAAAAGTATGAAATATAAATTAATATTAGATAGATTCTAAGAAGACGAATAGCCTATTAACGATGAGCCGGGGTCGCCTAGCCTGGTAGGGCGCAAGCCTGGAATAAACAACATAAAGCTTGTGGCCTGTAAGGGCCTCGAGGGTTCGAATCCCTCTCCCGGCGCCTTATTCGAGGAGACAAGCAGTTATCTTATATAATTAAAAAAGCAAATATCCATAGCTGAGCCTAAGCAACAAAATTCCAAACTATTCATCACCAGACCATATCAATCAAGCAGAAGACAAAGCTATTAGTCATAATAACAAAGACAAGCAACGTAATCAAATAAAAACCAAAATAAATCTAATAACAAAAGGACAAAAACCATATATCATACGTATTCTAAATGATATCTTTAACAACTCAACAGAAAATGCTGAAAATATTTGACTTTATTATTGCAGAGCGTGACGAAATAAAAATTAAGAATCAACAGCAGAATGGCATATCAAAGTATTAAGCCAACTATTAAAATACCACAACTTTAAAGATTTTAAAGATACAACAAAAGAAGATATTCTAAATTATCTTAATAGCCTAAGAAAATCCTCTATAGAAGATCCCATAAATAAGAGCATTGGTAACAGGTATATCAAATAACAGGCGTTATTAAAATTTTTCAAATGGCTATAATAACAGTTATTGATGAATACTGCATATAATTAGGCATGTTATTAAATAATGATACTTGGCCAGCACTGCCATTGGCAGAGTGGAAAGACACCTATGATACACTGCACAGATGGACCCAAATTGTCGGTAAGATTCGACTCGCACTAGAACCTCTAGTGAACCATTGGTGGAATACTACTTTGTATGTCAACTCTAGGGGACTCACGACATCCGCCATGTCCTATAATGATCTACTATTCCAGATAGATTTTGATTTCGTTGATCACCTTCTTCTAATCCAAACTACTACTGGTTCTACAAAGACAATTACTTTACGACCTCGCTCTGTAGCTGATTTTTATCAAGAAATAATGTCTGTCCTGTCAGATCTTGAGATATATGTTCCCATCTGGACTACACCAGTAGAAGTGCAGGATAGAACCCCTTTTGAGGAAGATCATACACATACCTCATATAATCCTGTATATGTACAGCGATTATGGCGTATTCTATCTCAAACAAGTAGAGTATTTACAGAGTTTCGTTCATATTTCATAGGTAAAGTGAGCCCAGTCCATTTTTTCTGGGGAGCTTTTGATCTGGCTGTTACCCGATTTTCAGGACGTATAGCTCCCTCACACCCAGGTGCACCAAACATAGCTCGTTTTGTGGCACTCGAAGCCTATTCACACGAAGTGATTAGTTGTGGTTTTTGGCCAGGTGGTGGTTCAGTCGATGAACCTGTTTTCTATGCCTATGCCTATCCCGAACCAACGGGCTTTAAGGAATATTCAATCCAACCATCCGAGGCATTCTATAATACAGAGATGAACGAATTTCTATTACCTTATGATGCTGTCAGAACCGCAAACTCTCCAGATGATGTCTTGATGGCTTTCCTGCAAAGTACCTATAATACAGCTGCAACTCTTGCAAAGTGGGATAGGCCCACATTGGAGCGTCAGTATTAAGGGTTTTATTGATATACATTGTTTATCTGGTCTTTATACCTCCTCTATCTTTTAATTTGTAACATCGTGTTTAAGTGGCAAATTCTAGCACGAATTACGTATTCTGATAAGGTATAATCGATTCGCTCAGGACTAATCTTAAAAAAGAATGTAAATCTCTTTACTACTTTTGACATTTATTTATTATCTTTTTAATACAAATTCATATCCTGTTTGTCTATCATTCCAAAACGTTGAACTATTATTGTTGATGACGTGTTATCATTGTTAATAAGTCTAGTGTCATAGATAATGCCGTCATATTTTTTCTAAATTGATTGTCACTGTGTATAGATAATCAATATTTTATAAAAAAAATAACGACACAAACTTAGACACTTTACTTAGTGATGGCATCATCCTCTAACATAATTGTAAATCCTTGAAGACCTTTTATTTCCATAATAGGCCATTGAACATTCTACAACTTTATATATATTTAGGCTGACTCTATTACTAGTCTGTTGTATTTTATATATTTTATATCAGAAACTTATTAATTTTTTATCGCTTGGTCAATATAGATTCATGGAATAATATAGTTAGCGGATAATTATGTCTAATTTTTTATTAATATGAATGTATTTTTTTGAAAGGAATCCATGATTCGATAGTAGTCTCCAGAAGAGAAGAACGTGAGACTAATCTTTATAGATTGTTTCAGAAGAGGACAATGTACTAACAATATGGAAATGACAACCTTCTGGTTACAATCTAATTCAGTCGGATATATATGATTGTAAGAACATGACTATCGAATAATTTTCAAGTAAATTGAGGATATGAAGTTTAATTTATTTCAAATTTAGGAACTTTTCCAAATCTTAGAAACCTGAACCATTTTCAAATAGTTATTAGAAAACTCTTAAATTGAAACCTATGATTTTACATGATGATGGATAGTGTAAAAAAACAGATTCCACTTTTTCCCATATTATTGATTAATTTTATTGGGACTCTGGGTTTTAGTATTGTTTTGCCTTTTTTGGTATTTTTGGTTATAGGTTTTGGTGGGAATTCTATAGTTTATGGTTTACTAGCTGCAATGTACCCTGCATTTCAATTAATTGGAGCTCCTATTCTAGGAAGATGGTCTGATATTTATGGGAGAAAAAAGGTTCTTTTAATAAGTAATGGGGGGACATTAATCGGTTGGATAATTTTCCTTTTTGCATTCTTTTTACCTGTTGTAAATATTTTTAGTATTAACTCCGCCATTATTGGAACCTTTGTTATAACTCTTCCATTAGTTGTATTATTTTTTGCCCGATCTCTGGATGGAATTACAGGTGGTAACGTCTCTGTTGCCAATGCTTATCTGGCAGATGTTTCATCCGATGAAAACAGAAGTAAGAACTTTGGAAAAATGGCTATATCGTCTAATCTTGGTTTTATTGTTGGTCCTGCAATAGCAGGAATTTTAGGTGGAACTATTTATAAAGAAATGTTGCCGGTGCTGGCGGCCGTATTTATCTCTTTAATTGCATTAATTGTAATAGGATTCACTTTAAAAGAATCAAAATCTACAGCTGTAGTGATACAAGTTCCAGAAAAAGAAAATATTAGAAAAGTTTTTTCACAGGAATGCAAGGAATGCTACAAGACTGTAAATCCTACAAACCTTAAATTCCAAGATGTCTTCAAACTAAAACATATTTCTTTTTTGCTTGTATTGTATTTTTTTATTTTCCTTGGATTTAACATATTTTACACGTCATTTCCAATTCATGCAGTAGCCAGTTTAAAATGGTCCATAACAGAAATGGGAATATTTTATGCGGTGTTAAGTGGTATCATGGTTTTGGTCCAAGGTCCCGTTCTACGTAAAGCCTTACAAAAATTCTCTGAGGAACAACTAGTTATAATTGGAAGTATAATTTTAGGTACAAATTTTATTTTGTTTGTATCAAATGATATTATCTTACTTTACGGAGGTGCAATTTTGTTTGCAATTGGTAATGGTCTTATGTGGCCATCTATTATGTCTATACTCTCAAAGCGTGCAGGAACTGTTCATCAAGGCGCAGTTCAAGGCGTTGCAAGTAGTTTTGGAAGTCTAGCAAGTATTATTGGACTAACGATAGGAGGATTGTTGTATAATTTAATTGGAATAGATACTTTTCTAATTAGTGCCGCTGTCATATTCATAGTTTTTATCATGTCTTTTCAACTATTGAAAATTAGAGTCGATTAAGACTTGTTACATTACATTATTTTTAAAATAATAGAAAAAACCAACTCACATTGAAATATTTTTTATTTATTGATATTGTAATTAATAGATCTCTTGCATAATTGGTATAAACAGCTTTATGACCATTATTTTCTAATTAAAAATGTCCTTTCATTGCTATCATATGATAGGTTATCCAAAAAACCATTGCTTTTCAAATCATTTACCGGCCTTAAAATAAAAGAATTTGATAATATTTACGATAAAGAAATAGCAAAAAGATATACCAAACATGAGATAAAGCGATTATCCAAAAGAATGGGTACAAACAGAGGAAGAAAAGCTGGAGCTGGAAGACCTTTCAAGTTAGATAATAAAAATAGATTTCTCATACTACTTGTTTACTATCATCTCTACATAACCTACAC
>JBDUES010000056.1:0-25458 GCA_040297625.1 Candidatus Nitrosocosmicus sp.
ATCAAATCCTAGCAAGATTTCACCTCTTCTAACTAGAGATTGGTTGTAAACAGGCCAGTTCATATGATTTGTTGGTTGATGTTAGCTAAATGTATTTGGGAAAGGGGAATCATGCAACAAAGCAGTTATTAAGAATTATTTTATAAAGGTTGTATTACATATATTGAATAAAGAAATTTTTTAATTATCAGGTAATATAACTAAAATGGAAATAAATGACTAAAATTGGTGCATTATATAGAAGATTTCATGGTAGATTTATAAACAAACCCACAAATTTTGGTTGGGTTATTCCAGGTAACCTCGCAGGCAGCGGATTGCCTTCTTCATATGATCATTTATTGTGGCTTATCAAAAACAATATAAAAACGATTGTAACAGTTAGGGAAATACCATTGCCTGATGCATGGATTAAAAAGGTTAATTCGCTGAATTTAGTTCTTGATTGTTTTTTCTTAAAGACGGATGATTACAATGCTCCATCAATAAATGAACTTTATGAAGTAGTAGATTATATTGATAATCAAATAAATAATCGAAAACCTGTGGTGGTTCATTGTGCTGCAGGTAAAGGGAGAACTGGCACGGTATTGGCTGCTTATTTAATTAAAAAAGATGGATTAGATGTAAAAGAAGCAATTAAAAAAATAAGATCATTACGACCAGGGTCTGTACAGTCTGAAATACAAGAAACTACAATAAATTCATTTTACAATCGTATATATAAAAATAATGAATATAAATAAAATTATAATGTAATATTTAAATTGACTGAAAGATAGCCTTTGAATAATGAATAAGGAAAAAAATTCTTTTATCGATAATAAAAATAGTCAAGGAAGAATTTCTAAACTATTATTATGTTTGACAATTTCTTTTTTACTAATAAATGGCATGACCTTATATAAGGGGATAGATGGACAAAAAACAAATTCATCTACTTTGCCTTCAAATAATACAAGTACAATTAAAAATACTAATTTACCTATAAAAAAATCTAATCAAAGTAATGTAGGATCATCTTTTGATTATTCATCATCATTGCCAGATCTCTTTAATCATGTTGAAAAGTCTGTAGTACAAATAACAGATTCTGCAGATATGCAACAACAGGGCAATATTGCAGGCACTAGATTAGGTTCCGGTTTTGTATATGATACCAAAGGAGATATCGCTACAAATTATCATGTGGTTGCAGGATCGACTAATAATACAGTTACAGTTACTTTTTTGGATGGTGTTTCATATGGAGCAAAAATAATAGGACTAGATCCATATGCTGATTTGGCAATAGTAAAACTAATAAATTTAAATGAACATACAGATGCTTTATCTAAATTAGTTCCATTAGAAATAGCAAATTCTACATCTTTGAGAGTGGGTGAGGGAGTGGTTGCAGTTGGGAATCCATTTGGATTATCTGGCTCCTTAACCAAGGGCATAATTAGTGGACTAGATAGATTAATGCCTGCAGGCGTAGATCAATTTAATCCGCCTTCTCAATCATTTGACAATCAATACCAATCTATTACCGCTCCATCTTTTTCAATCCCTGATATAATTCAGACTGATGCTGCAATAAATCCTGGAAATTCTGGTGGTCCCTTATTAAATATGAAAGGCCAAGTGATTGGAATTACTTCTGCAATTTATTCAAATACGGGTGCATATGCTGGTGTAGGTTTTGCAATACCATCTAATTCTTTAATTAAAATTATTCCAACTTTGATTAATGGTGGAACATATAAACACCCCTATCTTGGTTTGAGTGGATTTGAGGTTACTCCACAAATTGCAAAAATAGTAAACCTTTCAAAAGCCTCTGGATATCTTGTTGTTAATGTTACAAAAGATAGTCCTGCATATTTAGCTGGTATTAAAGGAAGTAATATTATATATGATGTTAATGGCATACCAGTAAAATTAGGAGGGGATGTTATTATAAAAATAGATAATACCAATGTAAGAAAAGTTAATGATATTTTGTCTTATTTAGAAAATCATAAAAAAGTAGGTGATAATGTTTCTCTTACGGTATGGAGAGGAAGCAATGAGACAAAAGTTATTTCATTTCCATTAATTTCTCGTCCTGCCATCGATGTTAACTCAACTTCTTCCCCTACTCTTGGTGTTATTGGTCTTAACTTGACTCCTGATCTTGCATCATTGATAAATATTACCCAACCTAGTGGATTTTTAATTACTGGAGTATTGAATCAAAGTCCTGCATCAAAAGCTGACCTTAGAGGAGGTTATATTATTTCAGAAATTAATGGCAGACAAATACAATTAGGAGGCGATATCATAATAAAGATTGATAATAATAACGTAAAAAATCAACAGGATATTAAAAATTATCTTTCAACAAAAAAAATAGGTGATACAATAAATATTACTATTATTAGAGATGGTGCGACTATAACAAAGCATGTTATTTTAACTAGTTTTAAATTAAGCCTGTCTATCCCAAATGGTAATGATAATAATTTGTTGAATCCAAATCCAAATCCAAATCCACTACTACCCAACTTACCGCCAACAACTCCAGATCAAAATTTTAATAATTTTCTGAACATGTGTTCAAAAATACTAAACAAACAAATATGTAATTCTTTAATTCCAAACCAATAAGTTCTAATATAATATTTTTATTATTGTATGAATATATTAATTAATTGAAACTGTATAGAGGATGATATTAAACAATGAATAAAGAAGAAGAAATAGAAAAAGTATTTGACGAATTTTGTAAACAGGTTATAAATTTAGACAATGCAATTCGTTTTGCTGGAATTGCAGACGAAGATGGTAAACTAAAATCGATATCTGAAAGGCCGGGGCTTAATCCTTTATTGTCGCCTGAAGAACGAGCACAATATGCCATTACTGCTGCAACAAGACAATTTACCCGATTAAGATGGGAATATATGTTGGGTAAAATTCAGTACGCTAGTTCCAACTTTGAAAAATTGAGAAGAGCTACTATCCCTATCACCGATGAAAATAGTAATTTATCCTATGTTTTGTTATTGTCTTTTGATCCGGAGACAACCTACTTTCATCAACTTATAACCCAAAAGATTATTCCATTGATAAATGAAAACAAATCAAATTTATTGAGAATCCATAAATACTATTAATTTCTATACTACGTTTAGAATTTCTAATATTTTTTATAATATTAATTTATTACTGAATGAAAATTTACCAATAATCTTATATAGGCTCAAATTAAACTAATAGTGCATGTCTAAATTAAATTTAATTGCTATCGTAACAATCATTGCAGCTGTATCCTTAATAGTAGGAATGGCAGCACCAGCATTCGCACAAGGTAACACTAGTAGTATGACCGGTGGCAATATGAGTAGTATGGGTATGAACAACGCTTCAATGTCAAATAGTTCAATGCCAATGAGCAGCAGCAATTCATCAATGATGAATGGCACCAAATAATCTGTTTAATAAAACACCAAAAAAATCAAACATTATAATAGTCTAAAAACTATATTTTTTTATTTATTACATAATAAGTATATACCAGATCTTTTGCTTAATTATTCACAAATAGTTTTATTATAAATAATACATCACTTTTTTTGTTCACTCCTATTTTCCTATGACATTTATCCACAAAACCATGTATTTCAGGTCATTTACAGGTCTTACAGCAGAATAATTTGATAATGTATATCATAAGATAGAAGAAAAATATTACAAATATGAGTTAAAACGTTTAACAAAAAGAAAAGCAGATAGAGAAAGAAAAGTTGGTGCTAGAGGAAGGCATTTCAAACAGGATGTTAAAAACAGATTTCTAATTCTACTTGTTTATTACCGACTTCATAGCTTACACATTAGTAGGATTTCTGTGCTTTGTTGTATGATACAAAAAACAGTTAAAACTAATGCTATATTCCTATGAAATCGTTTTCAATTATGACTGTTTACTTTACAAATGAGTTAAAACGTTAACAAAAAACGATTAACTGGATTCATACAACAAAGCCGGATTTCTCTTTAACTTGGACCAAAGTAACATTTGCACAGAGACATTCAAAAGATTGAACCGTTAATAAGAAAATGTGTCCATTTTTCTCAAAGATGTATAAAATAACAAAAAGGCTGCGTCCATCCCAGGTGAAGTAACAAGATCTTTTCCAAGTCTTGTAATTTTATAAATTGTACATAACAGCAGATACAATCAAGGTCTAAAAACAAAGAAAGAAAACAGATTTATTTTTCTTTAGGAACGAAAAAGAGACATAATTTAGTTAAGGATCAACTTATGGTTAACAATCATGGAATTATCATTCACAAACATAACGCCAGAAAGGACATGAAAGGCCTGACTATATCCTCTATAAAAAGAGTCATCCTGTCACTCCCACTCAAGTTGTGCATGTATTTGACTTTGGATCCTTGGGAGTTGAGAAAGATTATCCTGAACAAAAATCATCATTACTTCATAGAAAAAAGAAAAACCAAGAATTGCTTTAACACTAGAAAAAGAATATAATCAAGAACATGCTGAAAGAAGATTAGTGATAGAGAGCAAACCATCTGCTGTATACCATCTAGCTTATGTGTTCAAACCTTATCGAAAATTTTTCTTTATATTTTAGAAATCCATAGTTTGTGTAATTATACTAAGTGGTATAGTATAAAATAATATAGAATTCTTGCAGATTTATTTAAAAACAGACTCAGAAAGTATGATAAAATATCTAATATGGCATCAGGACTGATAATCTATAGGATAATGAATCAAATCCAGACAGCAAGAGGGAATGGAAAATCCATAGCAAATAGAACTAAATGTTTCCAATTATACAAGATCTCTACTATATACTTTATTATATTTACATATAGTTAGATCATCATTGTTATATACTTCCAAACCATTACTAATAGTGCATGTCTAAATTAAATTTAATTGCTATCGTAACAATCATTGCAGCTGTATCCTTAATAGTAGGAATGGCAGCACCAGCATTCGCACAAGGAAGTACAAATAATTTTTCTGCAGCAACAGCAGGTAATTCAAGTTTCGCCGCAGCAGGAGGCGCTGCAAATAGTTCAGCACCATTAGGAAATGCTGCAAATAGTTCAATGGCAATGAATAATTCATCAATGATGATGGCCAACAGCACCAAATAATCATTCAACTCTGTTTAAAAATCAAGAAACATACAACAAACAAAAAAATTATTCCTAATAGTCTAAAAACTATATTTTATTTATTTATTTGTTTATTGTACTATGAAATAGACTATAATTAAATATGGATACCCATTTGAAATTACTTTATGGTTTTTGATAATTTATTAGAATATGTTAATGCTTTAGAGTCTTTGGGTGAATTAAAACGTGTAAATGTGGAAGTTAATTCTGATTTGGAAGTTGCAGAAATAATGAGACGATTGATGTATAATGGAAAAAGTCCTGCAGTACTATTTGAAAATATTAAAGGATATAAAATTCCAATACTTGGTAACGCCTTTGGTTCTTTAAAAAGATTGCAGATAGCTTTGGATATGCAAGATTTTTCCGAGATTGGAAATAGAATAGTTGACTTGACTAAATTAAAAATGCCTAGTGGAGTTCTTGATAAAATTCGAATGCTTCCAAAACTTTCAGAGTTATCTGAATATGGTCCAAAAATTGTCGATAAGGGTCCCATCCAAGAAAAAATAAATGCAGATAATCCTTCATTTTATGAATTTCCTATTCTTAAATCATTTACAAAGGATGCTGGTCGATTTATAACTTTTGGAATGACTATAACAAAACATCCGGAAACTGGAATAAGAAATATTGGTTTATATCGTATTCAAATTATCAATGAAAAAAAGGCTATAATGCATTGGCAAATCCACAAGCGTGGTGCACAGCATTATGAAATTTTAAAAGATTCGCAAAAACCAATAGAAGTTGCAGTAGTTATAGGCTCTGATCCAGGAACCATATTTAGTAGTATTGCCCCTGTTCCCGAAGGTTTAGATAAATTTCTATTTGCTGGCATTTCAAGAAAAAAAGGCATAAAACTTGTAAAATGTTCTACTGTGGATTTGGAGGTTCCAGCAAATGCTGAAATTGTTTTTGAAGGATTGGTTGATCCAAATAAACTTGAAATTGAAGGTCCATTTGGGGATCATACAGGTTATTATACTCCACCTGATCTTTTTCCAACATTCACGTTAACTGCAATTATGCAAAAAGAAAAACCCATTTATTTAACAACTGTGGTCGGCAAGCCTATTCTTGAAGATGCGTTTTTTGGTAAGGTTATTGAAAAATCTTTCCTTCCTTTAGTAAGGATGTTCCAACCTGAGGTTGTTGATTTTTCAATGCCACCAGCAGGCTGGTTCCAAGGTCTTGCTATTATTTCTATACGAAAAAGGTATCCCGGTCAAGCAAAAAAAGTTATGATGGGACTTTGGGGAATGGGCCAGTTATCGTTAACCAAGATGTTTATCGTAGTTGATCATGATATAGATGTTAATAATCTAGACGAAGTTATCTGGGCTGTTACAACAAAAGCCGATCCTAAACGGGATATTCTTATAATTGAAAATGTTCCAACAGATACTCTTGATCCTGCATCTCCTCTGGTTAATGTTGGATCTAAAATGGGTATTGATGCTACTACAACCTGGAAAGAAGAAGGATATCAGAGGGATATTCAGGAAGAGGTGAAAGTTGATGCAGAAACAAAGGATTTAGTGGATAACAAATGGTCAAATTACGGATTTGATTTATAGACTAGGCTATGTGCTTTTTCAATTGTTTTTTGTTTTTATCTTAGAATAATAATAGACTGTTGAAAATATCCTTGAGGTATATCTATTGTTTTTATTGAACCTTTATATCCTGGTATATGTAATGAAGGTATAACTAGGAAAGATAATGTCTAAAAAAGACAAAATCAAATTAAATAATTTACAAATAAAACTTCCAAAATGTGAAAGTCTTGATGAGGGAACTTTTGCATTCTTAAATTGGATGAATTGCAAATCATTTGTTGGAAACGATGATAATTATAAACCAAATCCTCCTTTAATTTTAAAACACGTTAATTTTCCGTATGTAACACTTGTTAAAATTTTTGATAGATGTTTGAACTCTGATATCATTGTGGATATAGTGGATGGAGTTCCACTTTGTAAAAGCTGCATAACTGATGATTGTTCTCATATTGGTTTTACTATTTGTTTAAAACAATTGATTGATAGAGAAGGTACTGAATCAAATGAAGAACTTTTAAAATAAAAGAAACGTTGAATCTCCATGGGTGATTTAGAACATTAAGTTATATCAAGACCAACAATTTTCTATTTAATTGCTATCTAGTATCCTTTATTCTTTTTTATTCTATTTGTTATATTTTCTGAAAATTTCCAACCATATTTTATTGCATAAGGCGTTAGAAAAGTTGTAATTATGGTCATTGTTCCAACCATTGATAAAATTATTGAACTTGTTCCACCATTGCTCATTCCAGCTTTTGCAACAACCAACGACATCTCTCCTCCTGAAGATGATAGCCCAAATGAAATTTTAAGTGATTGAGTAAGATTGAAACCTTGGGACCAGGAACTAATACAAACCGTAATAAATTTTGCACAGAATGAAACAATTACTAATATCAAAGCTGGTATTATGAATAATGATATTTGGGAAAAATCCATTAAAGCCCCTGTAGATATGAAAAAAAGAGCAGCAAACATATCCCTTAACGGCGTTACTATAACTTTTGAAATCGAATGAACCTTTGATTCTGCTATTAATACTCCAGCAAAAAAAGCTCCTGCTGCAATGGAAATTCCCAATTCATGTGCAAGAAATGCCATGCCAAAAGCCACACCCAATATTGATGTGGTTAAAAGGTCGTATTGATTTGTTTTTCCTACTATTTCAATTAATCTGGGGACAATTTTAGGTCCAATAACAATTGCTCCAATAATAAAAACAAATACCGAACCTATAGAATATGCAATTTCATATAAAGAAACTTTATCTAGAGAGTTATTACCAAAGGATTGCAAAATCGCTAATAATGAAATAATTATAATATCTTCGATAACGGCGACTCCAAGTATCATAACCGATGCTTCGTTTTTTATCGCATCTAATTCCTCTAAAACTTTCATTACAACAATGGTGCTAGTAACAGAAATCGCAAGTGCTAAAAACAAAGAGTCAAATAATGAAAATCCTATTGATTTTACAATCAGCAAGCCTATAAAAAAAGTACCAAATGCCTCTGACAAAGATATAACTATTGCTTTTCTTCCAACTTTCTTTAGTTTTTCAATAGGAAATTCTAATCCAGCTACAAATAATAAAATTATTACAGCCATTTCAGAAAAAACATTTAAAAATTCTTGATTAACAATCAAACTGAATGGTGGGGTATGGGGTCCAATTAAAACTCCGGCAATAATATAGCCTATAATTAGTGATTGTTTTAATTTATACGATATTAAAGCCATTATTGAAGAAACTATCATTAAAACAGCGAAATCTTGAATGATTACGTTAGTATCAATCAAACTCCATATCGAAATATTGGTAGAATTCTTTTATATTTATAATTATATTTAAATTGTTTTATAAAAACCTCTAATTAATGGATAAATAAATATGTGTTTTATCAATAGTCAATTAATATTTTTATAATTTATATTTAATGAACTTGATATTAGTTGTTACAGTACTCAAAAATACACATATGGTAAATATTTTGCAATTATCTTTGTTTCTGTTAAATTTGTAATTATTTACCATTTTACTTTATAGATATTATGTTGTTGTTCTGTTTTGTTATATGTGGAATTTATTATTCTGTTTAAATTATAGTGGGCCATATTGAGCTGATTTGATTATTATGGTATATAGAAAGTTAAACAGGGTCTTTTGTATAATAATATTTTTATAGTAAAAAGTATAAATTTTTTTAATGAGTTTAAATGTAAAAGACGATACAGGTCCGAATAGTCAGAATAAAAATGCTGCTGCAACTAATAACGATCAGGTTCCGAAAATAGTTGCATTAGAAGTTTTGGAAAAAAATGGTGTTAATATTGAAAGATTGAAAGAGTTAATAACAAAAGGTGTAGGTGCAGAATTTACAACATATTATTATTATACTATATTAAGAATGCATTGCACAGGGTTAGATGGTGAAGGTATTAAAGAAATAGTCGAAGACGCAAGGATAGAAGATAGAAACCACTTTGAAGCCATGGTACCAAGATTATATGAGTTGGGTGGAAGTTTGCCACGTGATATTAGAGATTTTGCAACCCAAGCTGGTTGTCCCGATGCATACCTGCCTAATAACTGGAAAGATCTTACACCGATTATTAAAGTTCTACTGGAAGCCGAACAATGTGCTATTAGATCATGGGGAGAAGTTTGTGATATGACTGCAGGAAAAGATCCAAGAACATATGATATAGCACAACGAATAATGCAAGAAGAAATAGAGCATGAAGCTTGGTTCATTGAATTAATTTCCAAAAGGCCTTCTGGTCACTTTAGACGAAACTTTCCAGGTCAATCTCCACACACATCAGGTTCTGGAGGTCTTATTCACCTTTAATTTTTTTTGTTTTGATTGAATTTTGTTGGACTATGTTATTAGTATTAGTATTTAATCTGTAATTTAAAATTGATTTTGTTTTTCCCGCCTTTTAAAAAAATATAATTTCTAGCTGTGACAGAAATTGCCAGTTTAATGCCTTTTTATTTGTAACATTAATTTTTATATCTTTTAGTTCCTTCATATATAGTTCCTGAATAACAAAGTGTAACTTTTTTTATTGTTTCGATTTATTAGATCACCAAAAAAAATATAATTTAATTGCAAAATCCAAGCATAATATTTTATAGAGTGGTTTTTTTAATAGATTATGATAACTTTGCATTTGAGTAATAGAAGAATAGGTGAATTATTAATGGCCATATCAGGTATTGGTCTTGCTATTGGGGCAAGTTTAATAGGCGTTCCTCAGGTAGCATATGCTGGTTTGTGTATTACTGGACTGGGTATCGTGTCTATGATTTGGCGATAATCCAAAAAAATGTCGATTTGTAATTATAATTCTTATATATTTTCTAAATAAAAAATAAAAAAAAATAATAACGTTTAATTATCTCATAGTCGACAAAAATCAAATATTGTCATATTTGGGATTAGACACCTCTGGTTCTTCTTTCCACACTCAACAAAAACTTGTTCGATCATTGAATTAGTTGATGTTGTTATATTTGGTATATCCCCTCTTCAACTACATACTTTTTGTGTGCCAAGTCCATCAAGTTTCTTGTTAATAGGATGCCAAATATTGGTACTACAGTAGCAAAAAGAAATGAAGTCCCTGCTGCAACTCACATATCTTATATCTACATTAGTAATATTTGAGTTAATTACTTTCATCATACCTATAGTAACTTCCAAATTATGAATACCTGATACGAGGACAAAACTCGGCTATTGCAAGTCCTCCCTATGCACTGTTTATAGTGCTTGAAACTCACGCTATTAAATAAGAAATGTTGTCGGAAGAATGTTTCGTCTTAAACTCGTAAGTTTTACGAGCCTATGATTTGTATCCATTCTTTAAATTCAGAAGGTAATGCTTGAATGCCTATCCAAAAGTTAAAGATTACATAGTAAAATGTTCTGATAAAGCATAAAAGTAACATATAGAATTCTGTTGATGCATGACCTGGATAACTATTCAATATTGGTAGTGGATCTATGTATATCAATGAAAATAGTCTGGAACCGGAAACGCAGATATTATCTGGATAAATGGCGAAGATATTGGAATAGCTTCCTTGTGCATGTTACGGAAATATCCTAAAGATATGACTAATATTAAAGATGCCCGCGTGAAGGTTAATACTCTTACATAGTCAGTAGCCATAGAATAGAAGGTATATAGAATTAGTGCAAAAATATTTTATTCCATTGATTAAATGGAATTGAAATTATAGTCTGTATAATAGAATATGCAAGTATAATCAAAATTAGTGAATTGTGGATAATGTTAGATATTTCGCGATTTTTTTTAAATAGATGATATCTTTTTTTAGCGAAAATGTTTTTTGACTGTATGATACTATTTTTTTTAAAAAACATTGCCTTTGATGAAAAGGATGGTACATAATTTGCTACTGATTTTTGTTTATGACGTTCAATGGAATACTCCTGTCTTTTATTATCCATGTTTTGGCGAATATCAAAGTTGTTTCTTTTCCATATCCAATATCTTCTATTGCATTTGACATGGATACTAGTATTAAGACCGTATCTTGCAATTGCATTATTGCTAAATTTATAGAACAAGAATACCATAAAAACAACGCCAATAGCAATAAACAAATTTTAATAATGTTCTTAAAAATAGTTGTTAGATTTTAATACAATCTTTTCCTATTTTTTATTAATATATATTTTACCCTTATGTCTATTAGTAACGTTTGATATATATTATCAAGTTAAAATGATCACATAATTTAAATACGTCTAAAATTTAACGTACATTGACCATGTCAAAGAATAATACTACTGATTCATTAAATGGTATCATAATAATAAAGATGGTGATTGCGGTTGTATTTATTATTGCATTAACTGCCGGAGCATTTGTTTCAATAGTAAACCCAGGTTATTCCATTGGTAATATAACATTATCAAATAAAAATGATACTGACAATAGTACTAATAAAACTCTTTCAGTACAAAGTTATGACAAACTAAAGAATTGTGCAGCAGATCAGCATACACCTACAAATGCAATTACATATTTAACACATTTTAGCTGCGGACATGTAACCACTTTTAAGAATGGTACAACATTACGACAATTTACAATCATATCTAAAGAAAACGTAGTCGTTCCAATTTCTAATACTGGATTGACTTTGAATGCATGGACATTTAATGGTTCAATTCCCGGACCAACAATGAGAATGACAGAAGGAGATCACATTCAGATTACCCTGATAAACAGTAAAGATAGTTTGCATGATCACTCTATTCATATGCACTCTATTCATTCAGGTATAGTGGATGGAGTTCCAGGGTCTAGTGGAGATTCAGGACAAGTTCTACCAGGAAGTTCATATACATACAATTTTGTTGCCCAACCATTTGGAGTTTATCCATATCATTGTCATGTAGATCCAGTTGATCAGCATGTTAACCAGGGCTTGTACGGTATGATGATTATAGATCCAAAAACACCAAGGCCTCAAATGACTGAAATGGTAATGCTCATGAATGGTTATGATTTAAATTATACAAAGCAGGGAGTTGACAGATTACCCACATTAAAAGAAGTAAAGACCGGTTTACCGGATTTTCCACATAACAATCAAGTGTACTCTGCAAATGGTGTTGCATTTGAATATAAAGATCATCCAATACATCTTGAAACAGGAAAGTCATACCGTATATACCTGGTAAATATGTTAGAGTTTGATCCAGAGAATAATTTCCATATACATGGTACTCTATTTGACTACTATCCATCAGGCACTTCTTTGAAATCAGAGTATAAGAGTGACATTGTAGCGTTAATGCAAGGAGACAGAGGAATACTAGAATTTAATTATCCTGATCCTGGTATGTTCATGTTCCACGCTCATAAAAACGAATTCACGATGAAAGGATGGATGGGTATGTTTAATGTAACAAAACCTTCTACAGATATGGGAAGTATGACATCAACACCTCTAGCAACAACCACTTCGGCAATAGCAACACCCCCACCATATATACCCCTAACAATACCCACTATTGCTTCTAATTTGGATAGCACATAAAGTAAAATATCGTCCTCGCCCCCATTGCTAAAATGAATTATAAATAATTTAGCATCTACTTCTATATGGGGGGATTAAGTTATACTTCTTTTTATTTGGATGGAAATTTATATTTAATAATATTTTGCGAATAAATATACGTAAGGACATTATTACATTGCAATAAAATAAGAATTGTAGAAAATTCAATTATTATAGTCATCTATCCTAAATTGTAGTAAAAACAGAATTTTAAAATATTTATAGTTAAAGTCATATCCGACATTTATTTTCGTTTCAAATAATTGGAATCTATAATTGGTTACTTGTGCAAAGGTATCATACTATGGAGATTCTCTTTTTGTTTTTTATAAATGATAAAATTTACTTCATTTCTTTAATGGCTGGAGATAAAAATGATATTACTTTTGTCTTCTAAAACGATGTATGCAATATATTCATCTTTGCCACTCACTCATCTTGAATAATTTAACTAACAAAATACTCTTTTCATGTGTATTTTTCTACCAGATTTACATAATTATGACTATCTATTAATTGATCATTTTAGTTTTCAATATTTGTTTTGTTAAATATCGTTCACTTTTCTATAATCTATTCATCAATAGTTCTCTATTTTTTCTAACGTAAACAATGTTAGATTAGACTAACATTAATATATTTGATACTTTATTTTATAAACATATGTCTTTTCAAAAGTATTTGTTAGCAAAGAAACAATCTCTTGTTAAGTTATTCCTTTACACAGGGCCTGCTCTTATTGTTAGTATTGCATATATGGATCCTGGTAATTATGGAACTGATATTCAAGGAGGGGCATCTCTTAATTACAGTCTTCTTTGGGTGGTCTGGCTCTCAAGCGCAATGGCAATGATGCTTCAATATCTATCAGGTAAGCTTGGGATAGCAACAGGACAGTCTTTACCAGAAATAATGCGTCAAAAACTCAAAAAGAAAATGTTTATCATACCATATTGGTTAGCCTCCGAAGCAGCGTCAGCTGCTACTGACTTGGCTGAATACCTTGGAACTGTTATTGCACTTAATCTTTTATTTGGAATTCCAATGATTTATGCATCTATCTTTGGGGCACTCGATGTAATCTTGATACTTGCTCTTACAGCACAAAGATTTCGTATTCTTGAACAAATGTTTATTCTTTTAGTATCCATTATAAGTTTTGGGTATCTGTATGAGGTTTTTATCACAAAGCCAGATCCTTCCGCCATTCTCTATCATTCTTTTATTCCTGTAATTGCAAATTCTAATGCAATATTGATATCTGTTGGAATCATTGGAGCTACAGTAATGCCACATGCTCTCTTTTTACACTCTTGGCTTACCAAAAATAAAATTAAAGATAACTCCATTAAAGAGAAGAGGGAATTACGAAAGCTTCACCTTACAGAAACTGTTGCTATACTTGTTATTGCAGGTATGGTGAATGCGGCAATAATGATAATGGCAGCTGCTGCATTTAATACGCATTATTCTAATATAGCTTCAATATCTGGTGCCTACAAAACATTGATTCCATTATTTGGTATTGGAGCTGGAACAGTCTTTGTTCTTACTTTACTTGCATCTGGTATTTCCTCTTCTGTGGTAGGCACTTTGGCAGGTCAAACAATAATGGAAGGGTTGCTAGGTAAGAAGTTTAACATTTGGGTTAGACGTATTGTAACGCGATTTATCAATGTAATTCCTACAACGGTGGCATTATTGCTTGGATTAGATCCTCTCAGTATATTGGTCTACAGCCAGGTGATACTTAGTTTAATGATTCCTCTACCAATGATTCCTTTAGTTATATTGACAAAAAACAAAGGATTGATGGGAGAATTTGTAAACAGAAATATTACAACAATAATTTCAATTGTTTTTGTTATAGTAATATTAGCATTTAATTCTTATTTGCTGGCAACTACAACCCATCTGTAATAGGAGGGGATAAATAATAGATCCTTTGTGTAATTAGCGTAAACAAGTCCTGATCATTAGTTTCTCATAACTTGACTATTTTTTGGTTTCATTAAGAAAGTTAGTCCTTATGTATGTCTTTTTATTAAAATGAATTGTTGTTGCTATTCTCATAAAGATTTGATATTTATTTACAATTATATTATAATAATAAAAAACAAACAGAAAAATCAAAGTTAGTTGTTGATGTATTTAATGAATTATCTTATTTATTAGGTAATTATTCGACAGAAGAAAACTTCTAATGGATATTTGGACTGATCCAATTTCAAATGTTATATATGATGATGAGAATGTAGTCTATCACATAATTTGTAAAACACCAAAAATAAAGTCCAATTAATTGACAATTATAAATCATAAAGAGAATTTAACGTATTTTTTGATCAAAGGAAATTATGATGTATTATATACATGTATACAAATTTTAAATTAGTTTTTTCCCATTGTTTTAAACACCCAAACAATAACACCTTAAGAATGAATAGACCATATTTTCATTCTGTTGTTGTTTTTGTTATTTCTGTTAATAATTGGTAAAAGATTAAATTATATTTATTTTTCACTTTTAGATTCTGTATTTTTAGAATCCCAGCATTTTCTGCATAACTGACCTTTTATTTTCCATTCGGGTCTAGGATTATATCGTAAGAATTTTAATTTTGAATCACAACCAATGCAATAGTTTAATATTTTTTCAAATTCTTTTTCTTTTATTTTATAACAATTCAAACAAAATTTTATATTTCTATCGAGGTTCCATTTCCAATGAGGTTTTTTCCAATCTTCATCGAGTTTTTCTTTGCATCGATTGCAGAGGTTATCCTCCTCCTCCTCCGTCTCTATATCTGCCTCCTCCGTTTCTCCTTGTATTTGCTGCTTGATTTCTTTCTTGGAATTAGAACTCTCTTCTAAATAGTCTCTATTATTTTTTATATTGTCCTTAAGATCTGTCTTTCCTGTTTCTTCGATATCTTTTTGTATGGCGGAATCAGTATCCAAAGACCCCTCTTTCAATTTCATTTTATTCTTATTTTCATTTGGGGTGATTTTTTTTTTAAAAGAAAACTTCAAATGCTAATATTATAGTTCCATTTATTAATATTTGAATTTTTTATTTTTATAAATTATTAATTTGAAGACAAAATATTTAATTTTTAGTTTGTTATGATAAATATGTTGTTATCTACTTCTCACTACGACATCCTTCAGATAAAGCAAGATGCAACCAATGATGAAATAAAAAGATCTTTCAGAATTCTTGCATTAAAATATCACCCTGATAAAAATAAAAGTTCCGAGTCCAAAGAAAAATTCTTAAGGATAGTGGAAGCTTATGAGGTTCTTTCCGATGAGGGTTCTAGAAAAAAATATGATTTACTGTTTCAGAGTGATAGAGGGGGGGAGAATTTTGCAAATTTATCTACCCATTGGACACCTTCAGCAGATTATGCTAAATATTATAGTTATAATGAGATTAAAAATTGGTACACTCAGAATAACGATATTAGAGGTGGAATGTGGGATATAGGTGAAAAAGAGAATAAGGGTATGTGGAAAACAACATTAATTCTGTTCGGATCGCTTGCTGTTGTTACTTTGTTAATTATAATACTATCAAAATAATCAAAACAGTTAATATCATATTATTTATGGATTGGTATTTGAAAAAACTACAACGAGAAAGAAAGTAAATGGTGTTACGTAAATACCTAGAAATATCTTTTGAACATTATTTTTGCTGTTGATTGGACTAATTTAATTTTACAATATGTTTACAATATTATCCTTTATTTTGATAAATGGTGTTAATGATCTTGTTTATTATTTTAATGATGGCGAATATATCTCCACATCTCTATTAATTATTTTGTAATTCCGTAATTATCTTTATAAGGTATAAAAATAGTATCTTTTATAAGGTGTAAATAATTATTTGAAATTAATTTATTCATAATTGAAATTTATTATTTGCAGAAAAAAGGCATTTACCTGAAAATGAATTCTTTTTTAGTAATACTTGTGAAAATACCTATAAAAAATACAAACTGATAATTTCAAAGAAATTATTAAATTAACTAATTGTACATCTCATTTAGAACAATAGTGATAATAATCAAAGTTATATCATCTTCAATAATTTCTATACCAGTATTTTAATATAAACATCGATTTCTTTCCACAATCGATTTGATATTCTTATTTCTGACTAAAACAAGAAAATATGAATTGTGTAAATTAAAAAGATATAACAGAAATTGGAATATGTTATATATTATATTTTGGAGAGATGGTTATTTTGTATATAGGAATTGTTGTTTATACACTTTAAACTTTTAATATATTCTAAAGACCTTTGAATAAATTTGTAAAAAAGTTATCTTGTGGCGAAGGGGGAAGAGGGACGCTTATATCAAATGAACCTATTGAATGTGGTATTCCATTTTTATATAATTGTAATAATACTCTATCAGTTCCAATGCTTGGAAATATGTAATTGACAAAAAATTTATCATCTATTATATTTTGTTTTTCAAATTTAAATAATCTGCCATCACTATCAGCTATGGTAACCTTTGCACTCAAATTTGTAAAATTTGAAGAAATTGAATTATTTAATTTATTCATTTCAAAAGAGATCTTTGTACTTTTATCAACTACTGGTACTGGAGGATCGAGTGTAATTGAAATATTTAAGTTGTCCTTTTTACTGATCCAAGACTGAACTTTATCAATACTTTTATTTGCTGTTGTATTTTGTGCAAAAGATATATTGACATTGATAAAAGAAGAAATATTATTAAAACTAAATAATAATATTAAAAAAGATGAAAACACAACTATGGATTTGAACATGCTATGATTATTAATTAACTAACTTTTAGATGTTGGGTTTTTTATATATTAAAATTTTATTATTCTTTGAATGTATGGCGTGGAAAATTTTATAAACTAACTTTGGATAATATTCTTTCTATTTCTTCATCTTCTATTTGTCTAAACTCATTATAAAACTGACCCACGCTACTAAATAAAAAGTCTGGTTCCTTTATTAAATACATTATTTTATCACAGTATTTATTTAAAAATTCAAAAGTTGTATCTGGAATTACAGGGGTGCATAAAATTAATTCTTTTGGTTCTTGTTGGTTGATTTTTATTAAAGAAATTAAAATTGTATATCCTGTAGCAACACCATCATCTACAAGAACAATAATTTTATCTTTATATTTTTTTTCATACATGTGTCCGTATTTTTTTCTTCTATTTTCAATTTCTTCTAATTGAATTTCTTTTTCACCTTCAATTTCTTCTTCTGTAATATTTAGTTTCTTTATAATATCATTATTTAAAGCAAAGTTATTTTTATCGATTATAGCTCCAAAGGCTAACTCATGATTCTGGGGTACAGTTAATTTTCTTGGTATTATCAAGCCAAAATCATATCCTAGTTCTTCTGCTATTATTTTGCCTAGAACTATCCCTCCGCGGGGAACACTTATAACAATAACATTATTTTTTTCTCCTTTGATGATATTTTCTTTTTTTAATTTTTCAACAAGCAAAAATGCCGCCTCTTGGCGATCTTTTAATTTCTTCAATATTGTTATTGTTAACCCCGCTTAACTTATGTATTATTTTTTAATACTTTAATTTTTATTATGTTTGTACATATTGTATATTATAATAATTATATCTCATAACTCATAGATAAAAATATGCATTAACAACAAAAACATTATCAAAGATTTTAATTAGCATTTTAGTGGGTTGATTGTTTTATTTTAGCAAAATATATTTATTGAAAAAAAATTAATAATGTTAATTAATTAATGAAAAAATAACTCGATTTGATAATGGAGAAATAAATAAATGAATGCTTGTGAATATTGATGTGTATATTGAAAAGTAATTTAAAAATCAGGTGACTTAAGGGGATATATTTAATTTATAGATCTCTTGCATAATTGCTGGTAAACATCTTTATGATCATTCTATCTTCATTAACATGTCCTATCTTTGCTTTCATATGACCGGTTATCTAAAAAACCACTGCTTTTCAAATCGTTCACTGGCCTAACAGTAAAAGAATTTGATGATATTTACGATAAAGAAATAATAAAAAGATATGACAAACATGAGTTAAAGCGGTTAACAAAAAGGAAATTCCGAAAAAGAAGCATAGGTGCTGGAAGACCATTCAAATTGGATATAAAAGACAGATTTTTGATATTACTTGTTTACTATCGTCTTTACATTACTTACACGTTAGCTGGCTTTCTCTTTGATTTGGATCAGAGTAACATTTGCAGGGACATTCAAAAGATTGAATATTGAATATTGAATATTGAATATGGTAAGACAATGCCTACCTATCCCTCAGAAGATATACAACATAACAAAAAGGTTGAGGACACCAGAGGAAGTAGAGAAATATTTTCCAGGCTTTCTGTCTTTCATAGATTGTATAGAACAGCTGATTCCAAGACCTGCTGTAGATAAGGATAGAAGAAAAATGTAATATTCTATTCAGGCAAAAAGAAAAGACATACTATCAAAAATCAGCTTATGGTTAACAATCGTGGTTATATCCTTCATAAAGCAAATCATAAAAAAGGACGTAGGCATGATTATATCTTTCAAAATATAAAAAGAATCATCCAGTAACCCCTAAACAGGTTGTTAATGTGCTTGACCTTGGATATCTTGTTGTAGAAACGGATTTCCCAGAACAGCTATCCGCACTACCATATAAAAAGAAAAAATATCAAGAAGAGTTGTCTCAAGAAGAAATAGAGTATAACAAAATTCATTCCAAAAAGAGAATAGTGATAGAGCATACCATATGTCGATTGAAAAAGTACAGAATACTTGCAGATGTATTTAGAAACAAATTGAGAAAGTACGATAGAATATCAGATATAGTATCAGGTCTGGTAAACTATAGAATAATGAACCAGCATCAGTAAAAACAGATGCACCATCCATATTGGAAAGTGTAGATTGTTTCTAATTATGCAAGAGATCTACTATATCTGCAGGTAAATTAGATGAGATTTTTTGTTTGAGTGCCGATATAATCATCGTTTCTGCAATCCTTGGACTCAAAGGCATGTTGTATTCTTCTAGAAGGGATTTGGCCATCGAAACCTGATCAAATTTGGAATTATTATGTTGGAGATTAGTATTGTTGTTGTTTGCTAGTTTTTTAAGAGTATCAGATAGCGAGGGCAGCAGACTTTGAAACTCTTCTGAAATTTTAAAGATATTTTTTCTACCTTTTCTTTCGCTCTTTATTAATCGCAACTGATGCATTTCCAAAGTTAATCGGTAGAGGGTGGGAACTGACAGATGTAGTACTTTAGCAAGCTCTGTTGCTGTCATACCTCCGCCATCATCCTTTTTCTCGTTAAGAAGATGAGCTATTGATACTGCTAGCGGTTTTTCAAATAAATAATTTTCAAATGTTTGCCTTTGGTCCATGTTCTTTCTATCTTTCTTTTGTCCTACGAAAGATAGAGAGAGGTCATATAAAAATAGTAGTAGTTTATTTGGTAGAACTATATTTTATTATTCTGGTCCATGTCTTTTTGATTCCATAATCCATAGGCCGAAAATTTATTTTGTTGTTTTACGAACATGATTTTGTAATCAACAAGCCGATCAACAATATGGACATTCCTTAGTTGCTTGCCAATTTATATAATTATTATCCTATGATTAATATGAATATGCAAGAATCAAAAGTTGCACTTGTAACCGGCAGCTCAAGTGGTATAGGCTTTGAGACGGCCCTCCTTTTGGCCAGAAGCGGATTTCAAACATATGCCTCTATGCGCGACCTTGAAAAAGCCAAAACTATAACAGAAAAGACTGATAAGGAAAAATTGCCATTACAAATTGTTCATCTTGATGTTAACGACGATGAATCTGTTATAGATGCAATTGATAAAATTGTGAAAGAAAAAGACCGAATTGATGTGTTGGTAAACAATGCAGGATATGGACTTTTTGGATCTCTTGAGGATATGACAATAGAAGAGATAAAAGAACAGTTTGAAACAAACTTTTTTGGAGTTATACGGGTAACGCAGAAGGTTCTTCCCATCATGAGAAGGCAGGAAAGTGGTGGAACAATAGTAAACGTGAGTTCGGTTGGAGGGCGTATGAGTGTTCCTATTTTATCTGCATATAATAGCACAAAGTTTGCACTGGAGGGATTGAGCGAATCAATATCATACGAACTAGAACCTTTTGGGATTAGAGTGATTATAATTGAGCCGGGTTTTATCAGAACCAACATTATGAATTCTAGCATTTTGACAAAAAAAGCTTTATATCCCAATTCTCCATATTTCTCCCTTTCACAAAATGTAGTGAACCACTTTAAATCCCTGGTGAATAATCCTTCATCTTCCCGACCCGAGGAAGTGGCAAAGGTTGTTCTGCAAGCAGTAACGTCTAAAAATCCACAGCTGAGGTACACTGTTGGTAATGATGCAGATGCTATAATGCAAACAAAAAGAACTATGACAGATACGGAGTTTGGCAATTTGATTAAAAAACAGTTTCTATCTGATTTAAAATGATCTAAATACCTGTAATCATCAACCATATTTTTGAAAAAGGGATAATAAAGGATTCAATCACCTTCTATCTCAAACTAAGGGGGGGTTTGAGTGTTATAGGTAAAAGGTTTCTATAAATTATATTGATATAGTTTCAGTTTATTTGAATTTTAAAATAGAATTACAAAGTCAAGTTCAAAGTATTGGTCATGTAGTTTGTTAGGGATATCATGAATTTCCTTCAAAAGTTTTTTACATCCCCAAATAATAAGTAGCAAAAATTAATTTATATTGTTAAAAGTATTATTATATTGAGAAACGAGTTCTCCTAATGTCACTCATATTAATACCAAAGATTGTGTTTATGGCTGTAATACCAGGATATATTGGAATACATCAATTAGTGAATATTGGGAAGTACTCACAAAGAAGAAATATTTTTGCCTCAATAGGTTAAATAATAATAAATCTGAAGCAGCAGCAGCAGCAGCACAATCTAATGATTATACTACTACTACTTCAAAGCCGTCAAATTATAATAACAATCATAACAATAGTTACAATTACAAGAAATCATGGACTTTAAAGTTTAGCAATAAACAATCGATGGTAATTCCTTAGAAATACTACAGGGCCTTCCAGTCGATTAAATAAAAAAGAAATATGAAGTATTAGCCGAATTGATCAAAGAATACAATGAAATTGTTAAATCTGGAGGGAATAAATCTGTAATAAGAGAAGCCTCTTAACTTATTGATAGATTCCAAGGCGTTTAATTCTTATAAATAGATTAATTCAGCATTTTGGGTATTCTTCTGTATATTTCATAATTTTGGTGATTTAAATTCTTACTTGTTCTCTCATCTTCTTAGCCATCAACTTTTTATTATTTTTCTGTATTTTTATATATTAAAATGAAAACAGGAAATGGTGAAAATCTGGACGATTTGTAATACATCGATTACATAATGTCAAATTGTCTCCATGGAATTACAATTAATAGGAAAATTTAAGGTTTTAAACTTTATCGAAATAAAAAAAGTTTAGTTAAAATTAAAATGAAACGATAAAATATAAATATCTTTTTCAATATCAAGTTTATTTTTTATCATTGATATACTAAGTAAAAAATTTCTTACTTTTAAGTATTCAAAGTTCTAAATTTTTGATCATTTATAATATTTGAGCACTTTAATAATATCTTATCCCAATCTTAATACTCCATAATCTGTTTATTATAACAAAATGGAAGTTTGTTGCAGTAGTAAAAACACTGTCTAATTTTATTTGTTAAATTTATTTTTAGAATATGGTGCAGTCAAAATAATTGTTGCTAACATCGCTTGAGCCTGCTCAAAAGGGATATTGCGTGTAATTGCTACAAATCCTGATGCTTTTTTAATCGCCATGGTTGAACGATGCATATTAATAATATTTTTTAGAGAGATAACTGGGTTAGCCGACATTAATGCTAAAATAATTGATTCTGAAAGTATTTTTATCCTTTCTTCATGGGATTTGTATGCAGATAATTGTGTATCAAGTTCATCAATCAATGGCGCTATTTTCTCGAAAATTTTAAAAAATTTGTCTTCATCAGATATATTTTTATTTATTTCTGGAAATGGGATAGTACTGTTGCTGCTGTCGTCAAATTGGTTTAGGTTGTTTTGGAATGGATTTGGATTGGGATTTAAAATTGGTGACGGTATTGTATTATCATTATTATTCTTATTAGTATCTGATATTGTCTTTGAAGGAGATGTTGGAGAAGTTAATTTGCTTTCTTTATTGTTCTTTTTTGACCTCCACTCACTTTCTTTATTGAAAACAATTGCCATTTCATTATGTACAAGTCTGTTATGACGCTCAGCATTACTTTTTCTGCTAAACGTTTTCGTGCAATTGGTGCAACTATAAGCGTCTTTCCCCATACATAATAAATATTAACAATTTATTTATAAGAGTTACTCTGAGTGACTCATTATTGCTTTCTTTTTTTATAGTTATCAAAATAACCAATAAAAATTCCTTTTGATATCTTTAAAAAATTATAGGGTTTAATATTATATTTAATTTTTCATGACCTTTATTAACAATGTGTAAAATTCATATATTAAAAGCATCTTTAAGTGAATCAATACCCCGTTTTGTTAGCAATTATGCAATTTATGATCATCCCTGTATTCCTAGAGATTTGATATATGATTTGTTACTGCTTTTATCTAATTTCATAATTACGGTCAAAATACGGATAAATTAAATAGAGACTCAGTAGCCATTTCCGTCAATTTTCTCCTTAAATCTATCTATAAAACCGTCAATTTTTTCTGCTGCCGGAAAATGGGAATTATGATATGTGAATATAATTATTATAAATACTCATGTCCATTTGGACCGTAGAGATTTATCGAATAACCATGGATTAAGTAGTCTAATAAAATGCTAAATAATTTCCTGAATAATATTTAATGCTATATCTCAATACTGTATGACAATACGCATCTACCTTTCGTTATACTACAGATGCTACAAAAAATATCCATATCTAATAGCAAGAGTATGACAATGGTGACGACTCTCTGTCTTACATTATCATTTGAAAGATGTATAAATGATATTATGATAAATTCGTCTACTTTCTTGTCATCGTAAATACTTTGAGAAGAGTGACTCAGAGTCACTCACAATTCTATTTTTTTCTTTTTTCTTTTTTTAAAAATTAGCAATTATATATTCTATGTTATAAATCGCTTTTCCAAGCAACTCCGAGTTACTCATTAATTCTTTTTACAAAAGCTCGTCACTATGAATTATTGTAAATTTTTAATTTCATAAATATATTAACATGGTTAAGGTATTTTCTGAATTCCTGCCTCATGAGTTTAAGAACATATTTAAATACAGTTTAATTGCGTAACATACAAGTATTTTGGACTTTCCTCTGGTTCAAAAACATTGCTTAATCCTTTAGGTGGTTCAAATAATGATTTTGTTGCTTTTGCTGTAACCCCTGATGATCCATTGGTTGAGAAAAAATAAAACCATCTTTACTTTGTTATTTATAGACGATAGTTTGTAACGTCTTTGTTAATAGAGACACAACCAATTGCCCTTTTTTGATGAATTGATGACAATTGATAAAAGCAAAAGTTGCAATTGCTATCGCGGCTTGTAATTAATAGTAAAAGAATTGATATTATTATGTAAATTATTAAGTATCACTAGTAATCATGGTATCATTTCCATCTTTAACTTTTAATCAATTTGCATTATCAGATTTGGAATTTAAAGATGTTATTGAGAACAATCAAATGAGTATTATAGATAGAATATTAATATTACAACAACCATTTAAAAGAAATGGATTTTAATTGCATTATGCTGTTATAAAAGTAAAACAGCAAAAAAAGAAATGACATGAGATTTTATCTGATTCAATGCATTATTTTAAAAATAGCCAAAGCGTTGGATATTTCAAGCATGTTTTATTAAATTAGAGCTATCGAATCTATGTATTTATACTAAAACGGTAAAAACAACGATTTATTTGAACTCTATAACTAATATAGTAAATAATTTAAAATTAAAGAATAAAAAGAAAAAAAGTTGTTTTGTACTTTATTAATTGTTGCTTGTTAAATATAGGTCCATTAATTCCATCTTTAATACATTTAATATTAAAATCTGCACGATTGGATTGGAGAGTTGTTGAACTTAAGATCTGTATATATTGCCAACCACTATAGGTAGGCAGTAGAGATGCATCTCCCAAGGTCCCCGTTGTAAAAACATATTGTGTGCCTGCATTTGCAAAATATATGATTGTTCAGGGGCAATAGCGCCGTCACTGCGAGTAAATTTAAAGGTAACGTTTTGATTGTCTAATTTGCTGGTTATCGGTCCCTTAAATGTTATAACAGCAGAGGACAGTTACCAATGAAATTTTTGGGTATGCTGTTATTGATGCCGAGATATCTTGCGCATAAATGTGTTGTATTGGTAAGTTAAAGAAATATGGTATGGCAAAAAGGCTGCTTACTAATAGAATCGATATGTAAAGATTCAT
>JBDUES010000057.1:0-7019 GCA_040297625.1 Candidatus Nitrosocosmicus sp.
ATAACAGCTTAAAGCTAACCTCTTGGATATGAATTTGACTAAAACTGTCCCAAAGGTTAGCTCTTGATAGATTAAAGGAATTCATACTCTTTAACATTCTGTATCTGATAGGTTGTATACCATGGCCTATTGCACCACGAAAACGTGGCAGACCATATGTATATTCTCCAACCATAATATTGAGATGTTTTATTGTAAGGTTATGGTTTAAACTAGATTCAAACAATGCATTACATATTTTTCTTAGCATGGACTGCTGTCAGTATAACCACAAACTAGCACTAGCCTGTGGATTAGTATCCATTCCATGCAGCAGACGTACGTTTGACAGACGGTTGAAGACTATTTCTACTACAGATATCAAACAAAGGATATCAACAATGGGATACCTGTTTGTTACAGAAGGTATGGTTATGGTTGATGATGACCATTCTATAGCAGCGGCAGTAGATAATACTCTGATGAAAGCAAAGGGTAGTGTATGGCATAAATCATCCATGGAGAAAGGAATAGTACCATGCCCTGGCATCGATACAGATGCAAGATGGGGTTATAGCCATACCAAGAAGGGATGGATATTTGGATATAAACTACATCTAACATGTACAACAGCAATAGATGAGCTTGTAGTACCTCTAACAGTCGATGTAACTACTCTGCTAATGTTCCAGATAATAGGATGTACATCCCTTTAACATCTTCATCATCATCTGTATTCTCTTTATCATCTGTATTCTCTTTATCATCTGTATTGTACATGATAACTGATCCAGGCTATGACGATAAGAATCTATACAAGTATAGTAAGAAGGTATTGGGAATAAACCTCATTTGTCCTGTTGTAGAAAGATATAAAAGTACTTCCAAAAAGAGGCTTGAGCTTGTATGCTTTTATCAATCGGCTTTAGGAAAGGCTATCTATAATCAGAGAGGTATATCTATAGAACCATTGATAGAGCACATCAAATCAGTGTTTAGGATAGATCCATTGCCAGCACGAGGATTTCCTGCTGTATCTGCAATTGTACTTTTGTCTGTTTTATTGTATCAAATAATGGTGTACTATAACTGTAAAACTGACAAATTAAATCCAAAATCAATAAAATACATGCTTGGGACTTGCTGATATGATATTGAGAATAAAGATAAGGAATATCGAATTATGACCAATCTTCATTTAAATAACATTCAAATAATACAATCGACTCTTGTATTTTATGATCAAGTTTTCTTATGATAGAGATAATTCGACATATTTACAAGATACTATTTATACTCCATTGATGAGCTCGTTACGATTTAACTATAGAATATTTGATATATTCTCAGAAGCATATTCAATTTATGTAAAGACAATTCTTGAAGATAATGATATTGCAAAAGATTTACCCGAATTAGAAAAAGTTGTAAGACATCGAATTAATAATATATTTGATTCGAGATTAAGAGAAGAAGATTTCGTTGATACACTTTCGGATATTATTACAATCTATTCAAAGTTAGCGAAAAACACCGGTTTTGGTCAAATATATCAAAATTTTTCTTTTTTATATACAAAATGGAATAATATTTTCATAGAACCTATAAGAGATACGTTTTTGAGAACACCTTCGCATACGATTAGTCATTTGGAAAAATACTCGTTATTTCACTACGATAGGACCTATAACAATAGCGATAGCATTTCTGCTATTCCTGCGGCAACTACTCCAATTCTAGCTGTCTATGCATTCATAAATAGACATTATATTCTCGATTTACTGCCTGAAATAAGTGTAATAAAGAACTTACTTGAACAAGGATTCGATATTTATGCTACTGATTGGGGCACACCATCTGTTTATGATAAAGATCTAACTATTGGTCATTTTGTAAATAAATATATGGACAAATCTGTTGATTTAATAAGAGAAATAACCAAATCAGACAAGATCTCGTTATTGGGCTATTGTTGGGGTGGAGATCTTGTACTTATATACGCAGCACTTCACCCGGAGAAAGTAAAGAACGTAGTAACTGTTGCTACTCCTGGAGACTTTACTCTTGACGATACTTTGTTAAGCATTTGGTCCAAAAAAATGGATGTAGATACGCTTTTGGATACATTCGGAAATGCTCCTGCAATGTTATTTAATTCAGCTTTTGATTTACGAAACCCTATCGAGTATATTAATAAATATCCATACTTTTTTGAACGACCTCATAGTTTAGAATCCATATCAGAATTCTTTGCAACAGAGATGTGGTTAAACGATAGTCCTCCAGTGATAGGTGAAATTTATAGAGAATTCATAAAGTATTGTTATCAACAAAATCTTTTTATAAAAAATCAGATGAATATTGACGATATGATAGTCAATTTAAAAAATGTCGATATGCCGTTTCTGAATGTCATGGCACAAAAAGATGATCTAGTATCCCCACGCTCAAGTGCTGCTTTAAACAATGCAGTTGGAAGTATTGATAAAAGTGTTATTGAATTTCAATCTGGACATGTTGGCTTAATAATAGGGAAACGATCTCATAAAGAAGTATGGCCCAAGGTGGGAGAGTGGTTAAGAACGCGATCGTAAAAAGTACAAGAATTACCTTGAAAAGTGGATCATGTATATATAAAAAGTGTAATAAATAAATGTCATTCCGAAATAAAACACAAAAGTCTATTATTAATTATCCATTAATAGCTGTTAATGCTGTAATTATAGGGCCTGTATTTATTTTCTTTGCAATAGCAGCACAGGTACCTGCCTCAACAATTTTTTCTTCAGATATTAAAAAATGCTCATTTGGTTTCAACCTATCGCCAAATGATGCTCAGATATCAGTAGTCATGAGTGGTGGCATAATAATTCTTCTTTTCTCTATATCGTCATTATTAGCTCTTATGAATCGTAATTTAGAGGCGACTACAGTAGCTTCAACAGGGTTTGCTGTCATGTTTGTTGCTTCAGTAATAATTGTGTCATCATTAGCATGCAGAATTCCAACTGATTTTTTTATCGATATGATGGTAGTTCCTTTTATCATTATTCTAGCAATTATATTATTACATGCCTATTTGGAAAGGATGCGGATAAAAACAAACGAATCTGATTAAGAAACATCGTGTTTTAGTCGATCTTACAATTAGTGGCATATACAATTTTTATAGATTATTCTTAATAGTTTACAATATTGATGAATAATATTGTATAATTTATTCGATAGATCTCTTGCATAATTAGAAACAGTTTATTCGGTTCACTATTGATGTATCTCTTCTTTTAGTGATGCTGATTCATTATTCTATAGTTTACCAGACCTGATATATCTGACAATTTATTGTACTTTCTTAACTTATTTCTAAATACTTCACTCATTGCCTTTACTTTTTCAATCGACAAATGGTATGCTCTATCACTATTCTCTTTTTCCTAGAATGAATTTTGTTGTACTCTTTTTCTTCTTGGGATAGATCTTGGTTTCTTTTCTTTTTATAGGGTAAGGCTGATAGTTGTTCTGTTGGATAATCTTTTTCTATACTAAGGTATCCTAGATCAAGCACATTAACAACTTGTTTGTGAGTGACAGGATGATTCTTTTTATATATTGAATATATAGTCATGTTTTCTTCCTTTCTTATGGCCTATTTTGTGAAGCACAATACCATCTTTGTTAACCATTAATTGATTCTTTACAGTATGTTTCTTCTTCTTTCCTAAAGAACAGAATATCTTTCTTCTTCTCTTATCTACTGGTCTTGGAATTTGTTGTTCTGTACAATCGATAAAAGCAAGAAAGCCCAGAAAATATTTCTCTATTTCCTCTGGAGTTTTTAGTCTCTTTTGTTGTATGTTTTCTGCGGAATTAGTATACACTCTCTTACCCCTAGTTCAATCTTTTGTATGTCTGCAGATACTGCTCTGATCAAGATCAGAGAGAAAGATCGTTAGTGTGTACGTTATTTAAAGCCGATATTACATTAAAAGCATAAGAAACCTATTTTCCGGGTCAAGTTTGAATGGTCTTCCGGCCCTTATGTATCTTTTTCTATTTATTTGTTTGGATAAACGTATTAACTCGTGTTTACAATATCTTTTTGTTATCTCTTTATTGTAGATATCATCAAATTCTTGTATTGTAAGGCCGGTAAATGATTTGAAAAGTAGTGGTTTTTTGGATAACGTCTCATATGAAAGCAAAAAAGAGAGAACAAGATGATGAGAAACTAATTGTTATAAATCTGTTTGCAAATAATCTTGCAAGAGACCTTATTTCTAGGACATAAAAGATATGCTGTCTTACCAGATGGGTTTTTCCTTAACAGTCCCGTAAAAGGTATGCTATATTTTCATGTAAAATAATTGTGTATGTTTAGATACCCTAATACCTTTAGCTTGTCACTCTTACTATGACAAACAATCAGCAAGTGGGCAAATATTTATAACAAAAATCATGGCAGAGCGATCATAAATATTTTACAAGAGAATGTACCTTTGCGTTTACACAGCTGTTAACAGAGCCGATTATAATTATACAATTATATTCTAAAACATACTTTTGTATCTATCAAACTGTCATTATAGCCCTTTTCATTCGTTAAAATTTAAATAATTATACAATAATAGAGACATTATGAAACGCTTTTCTCTATTATTGCTTTCTATGATTTTAATACCAATAATGCAAACTGCCAACTCACAATTTGTAATGGCTCAGAATGACTACACAAATAGTAATGGAATGCTTTGTTGCATGATTATTAAAATTCTATAATCCTATAACATATTTTGTCTAAATAGATATCATTTTGTTATACAATGAGGCTTTTAGCATCATTTCCTATATCATATTCTTTAGTCTAACAGAATATACATATTCACCAAACATCCTCTTTAGGGACGAAAATACCGTTTCTACAATCCATCTATGTCCATAGCTTATGCTATCCTTCCAACTTTTCAAATCATTTTTTTGGGATATGACAGACAGATTTCTAAGGATGTGTCCTGTTTTTCCATCCAACTCTAGCATTCTTTGTTACTTTTAAGCATGGCAGGATTCCATTGTCTGATAGACGTCTAAAAATCTCATTGTTATCATAGGCACTAACGCCAGCAAATACTTTGCCTATTGCTGTAACGCAATTTGATTTTATACTATTTTCAACCAATTCTGGTAACGGCTTACTATCATGAACGTGTTCGTCGGTTACCTTCTTCATGGAAAGTATTTTCTTGGTTTTTACATTTACAGTAATATGGATTTTCAAATATTTTTTACTCTTATTTTTTACATTTCATTTGTCTCTTATCGACTGACCTCTATTGGGGACTTTGATTCCTATACTGCCTTCCGCAGTTATAGCATAGTCAGTTTTAAATTTCTTGCTTTTGTTATCATTTATTTTTACATCCAACTTGTTCATCTTTCTACTTATAGTAGTGATATCTGGGATAGAAGGTACTTTTCCTTCACCATGTCCTTGTACAATACCTTCTTTTGTCTGCCTATATGGTAGATGAAATTACTTTGGTATATCCAAGTAAGATGAGAAGAAATGTATTGGATAATGAAATGGCGCCTAATCCAAACTTGTCTTTATCCATCTGCTTTAGTTCTGCATTTTAGTTGTTAATAATATCAAAGCCTAGCAATATTTACCACTACATCTACCTAAAGATTGGTTGTAGGTGGACCATTTCACATGTTTTGTTGGTCGATCTTAGCTAAATGTATTTAGAAATGGATAATTGTGCAACAAAGCAATAGGTAGGAATAAAATGATATTTTTTACATTATCCAACTTTTACTGTTTTTGAACCGCATTTAGGGCATGCATCATTTTTATGTTCATATCCACAGTTCATACAATAGAATTTAATCGTATTATATCCAAATCCTGCTGCACCAAGCCCACTACTTTGATTAGCACTTGATGACATCGACTTGTACATTTCTTTTATTCCACCTTTGCCCTGCTTCTTTAATGCACGATCTGCTCTACATATATTAAGCAAGATTAATCCAATAAATAAAACACCAATTGATATCGGAAATGGAATGATTAAAGATATGGCAAATCCGAATCCTATGTACACCAACACCCAAATCAAATAGTTATTCTTTAGAATAGGATTATTTTTATTATTGTCAACATTATTATTACCATTTGTTTCTTCTCTCATATAATAAAAATAGCGTAACAACTGATAAGCTCATTGCATACAATTGCTTGCAATACAATACAAAGCAATCAATTAATCGTATTTGCTAGTTTATTAATCAAATTAAATTCCCGCCTTGATCTATTTTAGCGGCATTGTTCTGGATCAGTTAATCGAATAACCTTTTTGTTTACATTCTCCATTCTACAATTTTGCTTATAATAGATTATGTCTTTATTATGCATACCATACTAATGCATTTAATTCGTTGATGTGTATAATAGGCAACAATCTATTTTATAGGAATATTAGTTTGAATGAGTAATAAATCCAAAGTATCATCATTAACAATAAAAATCTAGTTTCTAATCATGGACTTTATAAATATAGATGATAAGAGAAGAGAATTTATATATAAAGACAATATTTAAATGTAAAAATCATTATTATTTTGGATATATCATACGTCTACTTGCTATTCTGAAACCACTATTTCTTTCGCCTTTGCTTTAAATCCTATTTTTGCATGTATGCCATCCCAGTATGGCTTGGTATTGGACGCTCCACATCTACACAAAGCAGCAAAAACTTTACCATTTACTATTATTAGGTTAGGGCCATTCTCAGTGCATTTAATCATGATTTTTGTCATAGATTAGGCAGGCTCTGTTCACTTAACGAAATCTAATAGCTGAAGATGTCCTATTTCCTTTATGGTTAACAGAAACAGAACACCTTCATCATACATTGGTTATGGATTATACTTATATTTTTCAGGTTTATCTCTAAGAAGAACATCAGAAAGACTATCCTGTTTTATTAAATGAAACCATGTTTCAATATGGAATTGGATTCAAAAATACAGACCTCAAA